>JBEPVC010000025.1:0-12449 GCA_041691235.1 Chitinophagaceae bacterium | reverse complement strand
GCCAATGAAAAAATTCCCAATGATTTTTTATCGATGCTAAAACCAAAGACACCGGATTTATTTTTAACTACGGGTCCCGAAAAATAGCAATGCTCAAACACACAATTGCCTTGCATAACTAATGGAGTTTTTTCACCGTAATACCTGAAATTACAGCTCCTAAATAAAACATTTTCCCCGTTTGCCGTAAGCAACGTTTGAACACCCGCAGCTTTTTGGTAAGCAAAATCAAAAATGCAATCAGAGACTTCACATGCAAGCTCTGAATTAAAAGTTCCAAACGAGCCAAGGCTTTCAGCAAACACATGACTAATGTAAGTAGGAAAATAGCCATGCTGATCATTATAAATAAATCTTACAACTCCACCCGCAATATTTACATTGTCAATTATCCAATTGCCCGCCATCCTGGGTGAGCCATACAATGCGGTTCCAAAAATCGTATGTGTTCCGCCCCAGCAATATATATTTGAAATAACATTTTCTTTTTCCTGATCCTGTCCGCCCGAAATACAAAGCTTGCAATTATTAAAATGTATTTTATTTATTATCGTTATTTCTGCATTACGTGTAAGACCGTTTGGAGAAGAACAAATGCCCACTACAAAGCCATCAATGCTTAGCTCTTCAAGCTCAGTTCCTGTGCTACCCGATTGCTCACTAAATTTAGCAGACTTACCATAATAATCTAACAGTGTGGGGTAGCCGCCATCTGGCGGAAACTTGTCAGATGGCAAATTCGTGAAAGGATCTATTACAATGCCGGCATAGGGTGAGTAGCGGCTATCCCGGCACTTTCCATCCGTAAACTCTTCGAAGGAAGAACTATAAAATTTATGAGTGTCACCAAAAGAAGGCGTTTTAAAAAGTCCGGCTATTTTTAATTTTCTTACTTTACAACCCTTTCCATTCTGTATGCCTATTGCAAAAGAATTATTGAAAAGCGGATAAATTTCACTACCCGTATTGCTATCCCAGAATGACGATTCGCCAAGCAACTCAAGCGTGCAAAATGCCCGGCCATTGTTGTTTTTATCTAAAGCTGCCCCACGAATAATTAAAGGCTGGGAAATTTTATAACGGCCAGCCGGAAAATAAAGCGTGCGGATATTGTTCCTAATGCAAGTGTTAATTGCCTTTTGAATGGCTGCGTAATCATCAGTATTATTTCCTTTTGCACCAAACCACTTTACAGAAAAATATTGATGAACCGATGAAGGATTTACATTTATAGTTGTATCAAATACCTGGGACTGATAATCTGCATCAATGTTGCCACCATTAATAGTTCCATTGCCTGCAATTTTAAATCCCTGCTCTATCTTAAGCACTTTCCCTTTGGGAATATTTACAGTGCCGTTAATAACAATATCATCTGAATTAACCAACACAATTTTATTACTCTTATCATTAAATGCGGCCTGTATAGAACCCGTTTGATCCTGGTTTGGAGCAGCTTTAGCGGTATATAGCTGACCTTTTGAAGTGGAATAAATTAATAAAAATACAATGAGCATATTTTTCATGAGCGTACCATTTTATCTGTAATATTTACCAAAAGTATTAAACTAACTTCAGCGATTGCAGCAGAATTGTTATAAAATTTAATACGCTCTGAACGAAAAAAATCAGTAATATAAATTTTTTACCGTTTCCTATTTTCAAAGCATTTGAATATCTTGTAAAAAATAAATGGAATTGAAGATATTCTTCCGGAAATATTTCGAATTATCATTTTGGATCATTGGGCTAACACTGTTGGCCTTTATGCAACCTGGTACCGATCCGCATTATTCATTTTGTATTTTCAGGGTACTTGGCTTTAAGTATTGCCCGGGTTGCGGCCTCGGCCATTCAATCAGTTATTTATTTCATGGAAATATCAGCGCATCTTTTGAAGCACATCCGCTTGGAATTTTTGCGGTGGTGGTTATTCTTTTCAGGATAAATAAATTATTTTTTCTTCACGTATTTTCTAAACCAATAAAAAACAATTATGCCATTCAACGATAACAGTAGTTCCATCAACCCGGTTTTTTTAAAATATTTGTACGACATTACTCCCGAGGAGCTAATAACAATCAATAGCCGGACGAAAGGTTTCAGTGATGATGAGCTTACACATTTCTGTATGATTTACAGATCGAAAAGAAAAGATCCGCAAACAATTTTATTGCTTTGTCTCTTAGGCCTGGTTTGTGTTTCAGGAATTCACCGTTTTGTAATAGGACAGGTAGGAATGGGCATTTTATACTTCTTCACGGGCGGCTTATGCCTTGTAGGAACAATAGTAGATGCCATCAATCATAAAGATCTCGCACTCGAATACAATGGAAAAATGATCGCTGAAACATTATCAATGCTTAACATGCTTAAAAATTAATTTGATACATCGTGCTCCGAAATTTTTTATACCAATAAACACTGATTATGAAAATTATTATTACTGCAATTGCATTTCTTGTCAATTCTTTTTTTTCAATATCACAAACAACAGAAAATTGGTATAAGGTTTATACAGGCAAAGTTGGAAGCTTATCGGCAACTCTTCATCTATGTAAGGCGGATAAAAATTATGCAGGCTATGTCTGGTTCGACAAAAATCAATGGCCGATGCCTTTATATTATGATGAACCAACTACAAAAACAGACAGCTTTAATATGAGCGCCTCAAGCGGGCCAATTTCTATCGCGTTTTCAGGAGTCCTTTCTACGCAAGACTATGCGGGCAGTAGCGTTCTTACAAAAGAAAACAGCCCGTCAAAAAGTGCACCCTTTCAATTAAAAACAAGCGATGAAAAAACTTTCACGCCGTTTGAGCACTACTTTAACCGTGGTCATGCCAAGCTTATGCCCGAAATTAAAAATGAATCTGAGGCAAGTTATGTTTCAGCAACTATATGGCCTGTTGGCAACAGCGTTCTTTCCGAGGCAATAAAAAAGCAGATCCGGCACTTGCTAACAATGCCTGCAACAGTAACGCAGCCCGGCAAATGGTTGAACGATCAAAAAACAAAATTCCTGGCAACATGGAAAAAAGAAAACAGCAAGATGTCTCCAAAAGATATTGCCGATATGGGTTTGTCGCTTTCTTCAGAGGAAGAAGATCGCGTAATGGTGATGTATGAAAATGAAAAATATATTACGCTGGCTAATTATAATTTTTCGTATACCGGCGGCGCGCATGGCAACTATGCGACAACGTTAGTTACATTAAATAAACAGGATGGAAAGAAAATGCAGCTCACCGATGTGTTTACGCAGGCAGGCATTAAAGCTTTACCGGCGCTCCTTGACAGGGTGGCAAGAATCCAGGATGGAATAACGAACAATAGCTCTTTAGATCAAAATAATTTTCTTGTAAAAAGGATTGAGCCCTCTAAAAATTTTTATATAACCACCAGCGGCGTAGGATTTTTGTATGCAACCTATGAAATAAAGTCTTTTGCTGACGGTGAAGTCAATTTACTTATTCCGTTCACAGCGCTGGTCAATTATCTGCAACCAACATTTAAACACTGATTTTTCAATCGTCGGAAAAAATTATTTCAACTGTTATTTTTTGAGATGTATATTGCCGATAAAACTTTCATTATCACAAATAAATTATATTTATTTAAAACTATAAACATGCAAACCATTTTTATATTTCAAAAACCTTTACGCTACCTGTTTATCTTTTCATTAATATTTGTAACAATTTCCTGCGGATCATCAACACGCACTATAGCAGTTGAAGAAGGGTGGGAACTGCTTGGCGAAAGCAAAGCCAATTTTGTAAGAGAAACTGATGTTATCAATGTAAATAGCCGAAACCAGTTCACTGATATTCGTTTCAAAGTAGAAAAACGTGATATTAAATTAAGCGACCTCAAAATAACTTTTGATAGCGGCGATAGATTAGAACCGGCAGTAGAGGAAAATATTCAGGCTGGCCAGGAAAGCAAGCTTATAGAACTTGCTAAAGATGGACGTACCGTCACTAAAATAGAGTTCAGGTATCGTACAACCGGAAGTATTGTAAAGGGACAGGCGAAAATTATTGTTTTAGGAAAGCGTTATCATCCGGGATATTAATCATCAAATTTTATTATTCTTCCATTAATTGAATTCCTGTTTTTACAAATTGTATTTTGTGTTTTTTATACAAATTACCAGTGGTCATTTTAAACGTTTTTTTACTCATTCCAAAAAATGAATAAATCTCTTCCGGAGAAGATTTATCGTGATAAGGAAGATATCCATTATTTTCTTTCAGCAAGCGCAGCACTTTTTCAGTTTCATCCTCTACCCTTTTGTAGCCTGCTTTTCCTGCTGCAACATCTATTTTATTTTCAGGTAATATTTTTTTTATAAATCCTTTAAACTTATCGCCGATTAAAATGTTTCTATACACTTCATTGTGATGCAAAATCCCTTTGTGAATATTGTTGATGATTACTTCGTACCCGATATCTGTGCGGCGATATACCAATAAATCAACTTCATCTTTTTCTTTTACGGTAAGATTTTCGTTAGATAAAAACGGTTCTAATTTTTCAGTAGCTGCCAGGCGCCCTGTTTGTTTATCCAAAACTATTTTTACAAGGTACTCACCATTTGCTCTCATAAAATTTAGCATTGCTGACTTTGGAATAAAAAGATCTTTCATTAATCCCCAATCAAGAAAAGCTCCGTGGTGAGTTACATTTACTGCTTTCAATTTCACAATTTCTCCGAGTACACCAAAGGGTTGTTGTGTAGTAGCTATGGGCCTGTCTTCGCCGTCGTGGTATAAAAAAACTTTTATCTCATCACCAATCTTTGTTCCTGCAGGCACAAAACGCTTCGGCAATAATATTCCTGCGTCACCATCATCTACAAAAAAACCCATCGGTTTTTCTTTTATAACTTTCAGCACATTGTATTCACCCATTCTTACCATAATATTTTATTGATTTATCTCAAAGGGCGAAGGTAATTAATTGAGTTATCCCGCAAAAAGAGTAATAATAATTACGAGTCCTTTTTAGATTTTTTTTGTTGCATTTAAGGCTAATTGGCATGCCGCCAAATTATATAATTTCGAATTTTGAACAAGTTATCAAATGCCGTCTGTAAATATTTTTAAAATTCCGGCTTACAATTCAATAAATTCACATTTACTGGCGTCGCTTGCTTATTAGGATTAGATTATATATTTTAGAACTCATAATAATCCAATTTTGTCCTTAAGAAAAAAAATACAAGAATACCCTGATGTAGTATTGATCGTACTTGCCGTAGTTACTATTCTCACAATAATTTATTTGCTGCGTAATTACTTAACCTGGCCTTAATTCAATCAACGCAATCATTTTTGTCACAGTTTTATAAAAATGACATTCCTATTATCTATTTTTTATTTCCACGCATTTCTTAAAAAACGCAGCCAGTTACCGTGCATAATATTTTCAACATCCTGTTTACTATAACCTCTTTTATAAAATAAAAATGGAAGCTTTTGCAAATCGGCTATTGTTTCAAGATCGTAAGGACATTGCTCACGGCCAAAGGCTCCATCAAGATCAGAGCCAATACCGATATGCAAAGCATTTCCCGCAATTTGACAAATATTATCAAAATGATCTATGATCACTTCGAGATTACAATTCATTTCTTTGGGTGATGATTTTCCTCTTGTCCAATTCGGCACCATCATCCACGCATCTAACGCGCCACCAATAACTGCACCTCTTTCAATCAAAGTTTTTATTTGTTCATCACTAAACTGGCGGTTGTGATTTACAATTGATCTCACATTATTATGGCTCGCCCATACATGTCCATTAAAATTATCAAGCGCTTGCCAAAAAGCATCATCACACAAATGTGTTGCATCGAGAATAATATTAAGGCGTTCCATTTGTTTAAGTAACTCTATTCCATTTGCATCCATTAATCCTGTAGCATCTGTTCCATTTGCATAACGGCCCGGGCCATAATGTGCGGGCCCAATAGCTCGCAGTCCATACTGCCATGCCTTTTCAACATGCTGAATACTTATCAATGAATCTGCGCCTTCAAGGCTTAAAATATATCCTACAGGCTTTTGCAAATTATCACCATCATTATTCCATAAAGAAATGTGCTTTTCAAGAGAATGCAAATCATTAATCTGCACCATTTCATTTTCCTCTTCCATTGTTTTATACCATGCAAGCTGAGCTTGTGTCTGCGCCCACGCCTGCTCCGGCGAATTCCATCCCGGCAAAAAATTTCCGGGTTCAACGTATCGCGCAATTTGTGTAGCAACCACGAGTCCAATATTCCCTTTTCTTAATTCTGGTAATGAAACAGTACCGTTACCTCTGTCTGGCTTATCATTTAATTCCTGTTCCCTCTCATTGATTTCTGTAATTGATTTTTTTAGGTCACGGTTCCATTCCATTGCATTCATGCCAAGATCAAGATGTGCGTCAATTGTAAACATTTTATTTTAAATTGAGAATTGAAAATCGACAATTCGGAACTGATAATTTTTTTAGTTTAAATTTTGCTTTTTTGATCAAACACTAATTTTGCGATCTCTTGCAATTATTTTCCATTCATCAACCATTTCATTGTTTTTAATAACAAAGGCGCGCTCATATAATGCAACAGTAGGACAAATGTGAAATGGTAATCCATACAAAATATCACCAACTTTATAACTATGATTTGAAGACGTTTCTGCGACTAAGTGTTCTTCGCTTTGGCTTAAAAATTTTAATTCAGGTGCATTTAAAAAATAAACACGCTTGCTTAAATCATTTTCAGCTGCAATAGATTTGTGGCCAAGGTCAAGACATATAATACCTTTTGCAGGCAAAGAAATTATGCGCGTAATAACCAACGCGGCGGTAACAAAATTTTGTTCTTTCAATGTTTGCTGGTAACTCCTGTCCCAATAAATAAATGTACCCGGACTGCATTCTATATCTTTTCTTTTTGCATGAATAGAAAAAGTTGGAGATCCTCCTGCAATTATAATTGGTTCAGGAAAGCCGCTTTCAATCAAAATCTTTTGCATTTGCAAAACCGGCTCAAATGCTTTGTCACAATCAATTGTACGTTCTTCAAAGTCTGATTTTCTTATGTGCCCGTCATACACATGCAATCCCATTGTTTCAATTCCTTTTAAATCTTTACATAGCTTATACAACTCAAGAGCATTTTCATCCGGCAAAATTCCTGTTCTGTTCATACCGACATTTAAATCCAGGTAAACAACAATTGTTATATTATTTCTGAGAGCTTCGCCTGCAATTTCTTTTGCAGAAATAATATTATCAGTTAAAGAGGAATATCTTGTTGAAGGAAATTTTTTTATCAATTCTATAAAGCGTTTTAGCTTGGGGCCTGTTGGCTGATAGGCAAGCAGAACATCATGAGCGCGGGCCATTCCAAGCATTTCGGCCTCTGATATTGTTGCACATTTAAATTTATTTATTCCTTCACTTATCATCAATTCCGCTACTTCTTTTGTCTTATGCGTTTTTACATGAGGGCGCAATCTTTTTATATCATCAATCATTGAAATTAACGTGCCGATATTTTCGAGTACCCGTTCACGATATACAACCAATGCCGGTGAATCAATCTTGTCAATATCTTTTATACGATACCAATCGTCTGTCATCAATTTTAATTTTGGTGTTAATACAATTCGAAGATGGCTTCAATCTCAACGGGAATATTATCCGGTAAAGACGCCATGCCTACGGCGCTTCTTACACCCACACCATTTTCTTCGCCCCAAATTTTTTTAAATAATTCGCTGCATCCATTAATTACATACGGATGCTTTTCAAAATCCGGTGTGCAATTCACCATTCCAAAAACTTTTATAACACGCTTTATTTTATCAAGACTTCCAAGAGCACCGGTAACAGTTGAAAGAATACTTAAGCCGACTTGTTGAGCAGCAGCTTTTCCATCTTCCATATTCATCGTATCTCCAACGCGGCCAATAATTATTGTTCCATCATTCTGCCACGGTCCGTGTCCTGAAACATATAAGCGATTACCATCAATAAGAAATGGTTTATAAACTCCCAATGGTTTTGGAGAAGGGGGAAGCGTTAATCCTGTTTGTTTAAAATTTTGCGACGCACTATTATTTTCCATAAATCAAAAATTTATATTTTATACGAATAGGTTTAAAATTAATACTCCCCCCAGCCCGATAAAGGCAACAATGGTTTCCATCATCGTCCACGAACGCAGCGTATCTTTTATGCTAAGATTAAAATATTCTTTAAACAACCAAAACCCTGAATCATTAACATGCGAGCAGGCAAGGCTTCCCGCGCCAATTGACAACACCATTAAATTTGGATTTACATTGCTTTGTAAAATAATCGGGGCAAGAATACCTGCAGTAGTAATGCCGGCAACTGTTGCAGATCCCACGCATATCCTGATGATGGCAGCAATAAGCCACGCAAGAATCAGCGGATGAATATTAACGCTATTTAGTTGCGATGCAATTTGCTCACTCACGCCACTATCAGTTAATACCTGCTTTAATGCACCCGCGCTTCCTATTATAAGAAGAATCATCGCAATATCTTTTACTGCTTCCGCATAGATTAACATAACTGATTTGATCGTACGCCCTTGCTTTATGCCAAGGGTATATGTAGCAATGGCAAGCGCTATCAGCATAACAACAGCAGGTTCTCCCAAAAAAGAAATTATTCCGGCTAACAAAGTCCCCGGTGTAATAAAGTAAGCAACCAGGGTAGTTATCATTAATAAAACAACCGGTAAAAGTGCAGTTAAGAAGCTACTAACAGTTGAGGGTAGACGCTCTGGTGGCAAAGATTTTCCATGAAATGTTTCAAGCGGAACTGAATGAATATTTTTTAATGTTTTTGCAAATAAGGGGCCTGCAATAATAATAGCCGGGATGGCAATCGTAAGACCATAAATTAATGTCATCCCCATGTTTGCATGAAACTGAATAACCAGTGCAGTTGGTGAAGGATGCGGAGGCAAAAAGCCAAACGTAACAGACAATGCAGCAAGCATTGGCAAGCCAATATATACAGCAGGCAACTTATATTGATACACTACAGAAAAAATCAAAGGCACAACCAATACAAACCCAACTCCATAAAATAAAGGAATGCCTATAATAAAGCCTGTTACTACAAGTGCCCATTGAATATATTTTTCACCAAAAGCATGCATCATCACCGCAGCAATTTTTTGTGCAGCGCCGCTATCGGCAACCAATTTCCCAAGCATTGCGCCGAGTGCGATTATAATAACCAATGAACCCAACGTATCTCCAATTCCCTTTTGTACGGAGTTAACAACTTTATTAAAAGGAATTCCTAATAATAATCCAGCCATTATTGAAACAACGAGGAAGGCAAGTAAAGGGTTAATTTTTCCCCACGTGATCATTAAGACAAGAGCGGCAATACATAAAAAAATGATCAGTATGGTCATTGCTAATTTTTAATAAATGTATTTATTAACGTTGAATAATTTACAGGATATTCTTACATGAATTTTTTATTTTCAAAAAACATCACGCAAAACTTTTTATTTTTGATAGTAATAATAAAACCGAAAATAAATTTTTAACTTTTGAAGATTATAAAATGCGGAAGTAGTTCACCTGTTAGAGCGACAGCTTCCCAAGCCGTAGGCAGCGGTTCGAGTCCCGTCTTCCGCTCTAAAGAAATAATGAATAATCAAAAACTATTTAATCCCGAACATTCATTCTCGCTCTCTATTGCAAATGGATAAACAAAGAATTATCTTAACAGTCCTTATTTTATTTTTTACCAAAAAAATTGTTTATGAACACAAAAAAATTTCTCATCGGAGGTTTGGTTGGTGGCATTGTTTATTTTTTTCTTGGATACTTGTTCTATGGCAAACTTCTTTCAGATTTTTTCCAAAAGAATGCAGGTACCGCCACCGGAGTTGACAGAGCCATGGATCAGTTTGAATGGTGGGCACTGATCTTAGGGAACATATTATCCGGCTGTCTTTTGTCTTATGTTTTTGTAAAATCAAATGTTATTTCTGTAAGTTCAGGGCTGGCAACAGGCGCAGCTATTGGATTGCTTACAGCCGCCGCACATGGTTTTATAACGTATGGCGTAAGTAACCTTATGACCACTACCGGGCTACTCGGTGATGTTTGCACTTTCACAGTAATGTCTGGAATTACCGGGGCTGTAGTGGGCTGGGTATGCGGACTTATTGCTAAAGCTCCAGCTACCAAATAATAACCCCGCATCTAAAATGTTTCCATAAGTTGAATGACTCATGGTTTTTTTTATGAAAAGATCTGGTAACAATGCACGATGATGTATTTATTAACGTTGAATAATTTCCCTGATATTCTTGCAATGATTTCTATTTTTCCGAAAAAGTCTTAAGGCAAAACTTTTATTTTTAATTATAGTAATTATAAACCGAAAATAAATTTTTAACTTTCGAAAGATTGAAAAATGCGGAAGTAGCTCACCTGGCAGAGCGACAGCTTCCCAAGCTGTAGGTAGCGGGTTCGAGCCCCGTCTTCCGCTCTGTTGAATGGATTTTTAAAAAGCCAATTTAGCTCAGGTGGTAGAGCGGTACACTCGTAATGTGCAGGTCGTTGGTTCGAATCCAATAATTGGCTCAAGTTTGAACAAAACACAAATACGATTTTAAAAAAGTAAATTAAGGATCAAAAGAAAAGGTTATTCCTAATTAATAAGATTTATGCCTTTTAGAAAGGTGTGCAAAAAAGGTTGGGATTAGCTTCGTCCTTGCGCATTTGCAAATAGAAAGAAATTAATCAGAGATTCTTGACTTATGCAATAGCGCTTCTATTAAAATAGAGTTCCCATGAACTGAAAATGCAATTAGCCAATCATTATAATGAACACATTTTAGGTTTAATTTTTTAAAAGTTATATTGTTACAAAGTCTCTTTCGTTTTGCATTAACGAAACTTTTTTGCAGATGTTTTTCATAACGGGATCGTAAACCAGCGCCTGCAGTATTGTTGGCCTCTATAAAATTTATCAATGATGTTAAGGATGCAAATGCATCGGTTGTATAGTTAATCTGCATTAAAACTTTTCCTGATTGCTGTATGTGCATTTTCCATGCTGATGCTTCCGCTTTTACGGCTGTTATTTATTAGTTGGAATAATTCAGCAGGCGTTAATGGTTTACCAGGAAGAACGTTATCATTTTCATTCTCATCTATAACTGATAATTTCAGTTGATTTTGTTTTGCAAATTTCAATAGTTTATTAATATTTTCTTTATTTGTATTTTCTAATTGAAGAAGCATAAGTAAATGTACAAATAATTTTAATGACTAATAGTTTAATTGGCTTTAAACCTTTCCGGCAAAAGAAGCTGTGCTGCAAGCTAAGCCTCATTCTTGCGCCAGAGGAGGGGAAGAAGTATCTTTAGTAAAATATATTATGTGGAAAAAAATTGAAAATATAGAAGATTTTAAAAAAATGAAAGAACAAGCTGCTCTTCTCAAATATTCAAATATAGGTGTGCCTGAAGAATCAGTGAATGAAAATGATGCATATAAAATAAATAAATATTTAATTTCTAAAATAATTTTGGAAGAGCCTCAAATTGATTTAGTAGATTTTGAATTACAAGGTAAAACTTTTGAAACCTCTCATCGAAAAATTAATAGCGGTGTCTTACATAAAACCTTTAATGAAATGATAAATGAAAGGATATGGTGGTACAATTTTGAAAGTGATTAAAAAATTAGGGGGTACTAATTATAATTAAGACAAAATAATAATGTTATGAAAAA
This sequence comes from Chitinophagaceae bacterium, assembly GCA_041691235.1. Taxonomy (GTDB): domain Bacteria; phylum Bacteroidota; class Bacteroidia; order Chitinophagales; family Chitinophagaceae; genus Ginsengibacter. Next base: position 649 of record JBEPVC010000025.1, on the reverse strand, counting down.
ACTTTTGTTTTTCTTTTGCTTATTTCTATCGTTTCATTATTCATTTAGCCAATTTGAAAAATTCCAGAGCCCTTTTGAAAATGGCTTTAAAACAGGTTTTAAAGAAGGGTATTGTTATGGTAATCAAACTGTAGATTGCTTTACACCACCGGTTCCAATGACACCGATGCCTAATATGAATGAAAGAAAAGAAAATTATAGAGATGGTTATAATCGAGGGTTTCAGTTAGGCTTAGATTTAAAAAGAGTTGCAAGTGGTGGTGGAACAACAAGCCCTTCTGGGATACCTTATTCCTCAGTTCCGAATTACAAATTTAATGATTACATTCCTCAAGTTCCAGTTGATGCATATCGAAACGCTGCTCTTTATCGTCAAAGAATTTATGATGCTAATGTGGAATGGATACAAAATAGATTAGACTTTGTAAACGAACTAAATACCACACTTCTTATAAAGCTTAATCCTACATATTATGATGCAGTTAATGATGAAATAAAAAAATATCTAAATAGTTTTACTGGAAAATCTATTGATTGGTCATTACAGAATAATATTAATCAAGTGAAATCTATGTTTTTTGAGAAGGAAAGACAGATTTATCAAGAATATTTACGTTTAATGGAAGTAGCAAATTCTATTACTATAGAC
>JBEPVC010000024.1:0-12550 GCA_041691235.1 Chitinophagaceae bacterium | reverse complement strand
TGCTTTTACGTCGCCAAGGTCTCTGGCAAATTTTATATAGCTTATAGTTTTGCCATAGGGAATTTCCATTAATTGATTCCACACTTTTTGTTGAAATGCTGTTCCGTTTTGCTGAAGCGGGAGTTCAAATATTCTTCTTTCGCCGGAAAAATATTCGTCAAGCTGCCTGGCACATTTCTTTAATAGTTTTTGATCTTTAAGAGATAAAGACGTGACTGCAACATCTGTCGCTTCCTCCTCTTTTAAAAAGAGTATTTCATTTACAAAGCCGTCCGAAACTGTTATTTTAAGTTTACCAATCGGGGAATCATAAATCATTTAGTAATTGTTATTTTATTCTTCTAACAATTTAGCTAAAAAAAGAAGATCATTTTTTTTGTAAAGATTTGCATCATTTGTAAAGCACTTGCTAAACTCTTCAAGCAAGTGCTGAATAATTCGCCTGTTAGTCATTTGCCTGAAATAAGAAGGAATGGAGGGAACAGAAATTCGTTTGAAATAATTCTCAACATCTTTATGCGAATAAATCTGGCCGTTCAGCGGATCGATATAAAAATTTATTTTTTCGCTTCTCTGTTTGGTTGGATTGGGAAAATTATAGTCAATATCAAAATAACCAAGAATAAATTGTTTCGGAATATTTATCGCTTTTATAGGAATATCCAACAATTCACAAACTATCAGGTACAGGATACCGTTAGTAATCGCATTGCCTTTCTTTTGTTCTATTACTTTATTTATAAGAAAATCTTCGGGAATGTCATAAGTAACTTCGTTGCCTTTTAGTTTATAATAACTGTAAAGGATACCCGTAATTACATTTACCTGCTCGAGAGGAGTGAGGTAGCTATTAAGCTCCAGCCAGATATTTCTTCTTATTTTTTCCATTTCCTGCAATGTAGTGGTAGCTATCATTTCAGGATATTTATACCTCGATGTTAGCAAAGCGCCTTGCAACAATTCGCACGATCCGTTTTTCCAGTCAGTAAAATCATTTACCAAATCCCGAAAGTGAAGCTTATGTATAAGCATTTCAATTCTTTCCTGGATATCAGCATTCGGCGTATTTTCCCATAAGTGCTCAAGGTTAGGAATAATAGCCCGGCCTAAAGAAACAATACGGTCGCTCACCGAGCTGAATACTTCTTCATCGGGATCATCAATCAGATGAAACAAGGCAGATATTTCTCTGTTTTCCTGCATTACAAAATTGTAGTAAAAAGAATATTTTCTACCCTGTAAAGATAGAAAAGTATGGTAAAAGCGCTAATTATAATGCCACTATTTACCCACAGAAATTTTTTTTACAATACGATGAATATTATACTACTCCGTTGTTATTTATTTTTTCTTTACAGCTTTTTTCTTAGCAGGTTTTTTCTTATCGAATGCTTTTGGATCCTGGGCCACGATCATTTTCTTTACATCATCAAGTTCAATAGACGCTAATTCTTCTGCTGAATATTTTCCATTTGCACCACCCGCTGTTAGCTTCATCATTTTTTTGCCGAAACGAATGAATGGCCCCCAACGACCATTTTCTATTGCAATTTTTTCTTCAGGCCATTCCCTTATGTAACGATTCGCTTCTTTTGCAATTTTCTTTTCAATTAATTCATTGCAATCTTTTTGTGCAAGCGTATCAAAATTATAAGCCTTTGGTACATTTATAAAAAGATTATTCCATTTAATAAATGGGCCGAATCTTCCTTTTCCTTTTGTTATTGGCTTTTCATTATAATAGCCAATCGGAGCATCTTCTATTTCTTTTGCATTAATAATTTCAATTGCTCTTTTTAAATCTATTTCACTTAAGTCTTCTCCCCTGGGAATTGAAATAAATTGATCTCCAAACTTTACATAAGGGCCAAACCTTCCAATATTTACAGATACTTCCTGGTCCTTATGCTCTCCTAAAGTCAATGGTAACTTAAATAGTTCAAGCGCCTGATCTAACGTAATAGTTTCAATGCTTTGGGTAGCATTCAGTTTTGCGAACCGTGGTTTTTCTTCCTCATCCTGAACACCTATTTGCACCATTGGACCGTATCTTCCCATTCTTGCAAATACCGGTTTGCCGCTGGTTGGATCTGTACCTAATTCACGCTCACCTTTTGCCCGCTCTGCATTTTCAAGTGTGTGCTCTACATCTTCATGAAAAGGTTTATAAAAGTCGCCAACCATTTTGCTCCATACTTGTTTTCCTTCAGCAATCTTATCAAACTCTTCTTCAATGTTTGCGGTGAAAGAATAATCCATTACTTCATCAAAATATTGTTTCAAAAAGTCAGTAACAACAAGCCCCAGATCTGTTGGGAATAATTTTGCTTTTTCGGCGCCGGTATTTTCCTGTGTTGTTATCTTCTCTATTAAATCATCTTTCAGCTTTATAATTCTTATGTTTCTTTTTATGCCTTCCTTATCTCTTTTTTCAACATAGCTTCTTTTAACTATTGTGCTAATGGTAGGAGCGTAGGTACTTGGCCTTCCTATTCCAAGCTCCTCAAGTTTTTTGACAAGCGCCGCTTCTGTATATCTTGCAGGTGGACGAGTGAATTTTTCAGTTGCAGTCATTTGTTCGAACTGCAATTGCTGATTTACTGACAATGGTGGAAGCCTGCTTTCACTGCCCATATTGAATCCATCATTTTCATCATCATCATTTCCTTCATAATACACTTTTAAAAATCCGTCAAATTTTAAAACTTCACCACTGGCAGTAAGCTCGTCTTCGGTTGTGCTTATTTTTATTTTCGCAGTTGTCTTTTCAAGTGCTGCATCGCTCATCTGGCTCGCAATTGTACGCTTCCAGATCAATTCATACAGGCGTCGTGTATCTTCATCATGAATAGAACTATCCTTCATTTCTGTCGGGCGAATGGCTTCATGCGCTTCCTGGGCGTTTTCATTTTTATTTTTATAATGCCGAAGCTGAAGATATTTATCACCATAATTTTTTGCAACCTCAGTCTTTATTTGATCTATGGCGGTTTCACTCAGGCTTACACTGTCTGTACGCATGTAAGTTATTTTCCCGCTCTCATAAAGCCTTTGCGCTATCAGCATTGTTTTGCTAACGCCATAACCTAATTTCCTGCTCGCTTCCTGTTGCAAGGTTGAAGTTGTGAAAGGCGCAGCAGGTGTGCGTTTACCGGGTTTTACTACAATATCTTTTACAGAATAAGAAGCTCCTTTACATTTTTCTAAAAATTCTTCTGCCTCTTCAATGGTTCGTTGCCTTCCATCTTCTGCTTTAAAAGAAAGCGTTTTGCCGTTACCGTCAGTAGCTGAAAGTGTGGCTTCAATTTTAAAGCTGCCGGTTGATTCAAACTGGTTTATTTCTCTTTCCTTTTCTACTATCAATCTTACAGCAACACTTTGTACGCGGCCTGCACTTAAGCCACCTTTCATTCCTATTTTTCTCCACAATACCGGCGAAAGCTCAAACCCAACCAACCTGTCAAGTATTCGCCTTGCCTGTTGAGAATTAACAAGGTTCATATTAATAAGCCTCGGATTTTGTACCGCTTGCTCAATAGCCTTTTTTGTAATTTCATGAAAAACGATCCGCTTTGTAGTTTTTGTATCGAGTCCAAGCACTTCCGCGAGATGCCAGCTGATACTTTCTCCCTCCCTATCCTCATCCGATGCCAGCCAAACCTCATCAGCTTTTTTAGCAAGTTGCTTAAGCTCTTTTACCACTTTGGCTTTATCATCAGGAACTTTATAACGCGGAGCGAAGTCATTCTTTACATCAATTCCCATGTCATCTTTCTCCAAATCGCGTATATGTCCATAGCAGCTCCTCACCTCGAAATCGCTTCCAAGAATTTTCTCAATTGTTTTAGCTTTTGCGGGAGACTCTACTATCAATAAATTTTTTGCCATAATTATTTGTGGTTTACCCTATTTCGCACGGTTTCGTATAATAATGCAATAAAGAAGAAATTATTGCCGTTTGGTGCAATATTAGCTTAAAAATTAAAAATGGAATCTTAAAAGGTAAATAGGAAATTTAATTTTGCCTTATTATCTTCGCGGAGAAGCTGCTTATAATTCTTGAATCAGAAGAACCTTATGCAAGATTGTATAGTTACTCCTTGCAATTCAAAAATAATCTTAAGTTAAAACTAAAGCTTGGTAGAATATTACTTGTTTATTAATATTATACTTAGTGAAAATTATCATCAATGAAGGTTGTAATTATTGGTTCAGGAAACGTTGCTTCCGTATTAAGTGAGGTAATAAAAAATGCCGGTCACAGCATTTTGCAGGTTGTTAGCAGAGAGATGGATCATGCAAAAGAACTTGCTTCAAAATATAATGCCAAAGCAGCAACTTTATATGAGCCGGAATTTGAAGCGGCTGATATATATATTGTATCACTTACAGATGCTGCCCTCGATTCAATTGAAAAAGTTACAGGCTTCAAAAATAAACTGGTCGTTCATACAGCAGGATCAATGTCGGCGGACGTCCTAAAGAATTGTACATCAACTTACGGAGTATTGTATCCACTGCAAACTCTTTCCAAGACAACAGATCATATTCCTAAAATTCCTTTTTTAGTTGAAGGAAATAACAAGGATACAATGCACCAGATAGTGGAATTTGCCAGAACATTATCTGATGAAGTGATACCTGTTACCGAGGCTGAAAGATTAAGCTATCATATTGCCGGGGTATTTGTAGGAAATTTTACCAATCATCTTTATGCAATAGCGGAAAAGTTTTGCGAAAAAGAAGAAATTAATTTTAAAACTTTATTGCCGCTCGTGAACGAAGTTACTTCACGGGTTAACTATTATTCTCCTCACGATGTTCAAACAGGCCCTGCTATTCGGGAAGATATTTTTACACTTAACCGTCATTTACAATCACTTTCTTCACATCCTGATTTTAAATACATTTATCTTAAGCTTTCAGAAAGCATTTTAAAGTTTCATGAAAAAAGACGATAGCGTCTTAACCAGCTTTTCATAATTCGTAAAGAATTTCGTGCAGCATGGCGTAATTTTGCAGCCGAAAAGCAAAGATGATGTATAATGTTACGTTTAAGTTTGAACAAAAAGGCCTTGAACCGGTTACGATAAAAAATGTTGAGCCCGATCAATCTATTTTAGAAGTCGCTTTAAAAAACGATATAGATCTTCATCACAATTGTGGCGGAGTGTGCGCATGCAGTACTTGTCACGCCTATGTTGAAACAGGGGAAGATTTTTTACCGGAACTCAGCGATAAGGAAGAAGATTTTATTGACAGGGCTATAAATCCACGCCTTAATTCAAGACTGAGTTGTCAATGCATATTACAGGACGGAGATGGAGAAATTATAGTGACATTACCCGATCAAACACAATTTTTAGGCGAATAGTATTTTAATCAAAAAATCTTTAACCAAACTAAAATGACTTTTGAACCTCCTATTCACTGGAACGATTATGAAGATATCGCTATGAAGCTTTATGAAAAATTCGGAAACGAATTTGGCGAGGGCCAGATATACAGGCTTCGCTTTACTGATCTGCATAAATGGGTTTTGGAAATTCCGAATTTTGTTGGAAAGCCGGAAGAAAGTAATGAAGGCCATCTTGAAATGATTCAAAGCGGTTGGGTATATGAATGGAGAGACCATCAAAAAAAATAATTTTGTTTCTGCATAGCACCTGCACCTAAACTTTCTGCCAATGAATATTCTCACACGCCTTCAACTTATAAAAGCTTTTGTATTTGACATGGATGGCGTGCTTACTGATGGTAGTGTTATTATTGATCGCGAAGGGCAATGGCTTCGCCGCATGAATATAAAAGATGGTTATGCGCTGCAATTAGCCATAAAGGAAGGATACAAGGTTGCCGTTATTTCAGGCAGTGAAGCACAACCTGTTGTTGAAAGACTTCAAAAGCTTGGTATTACAGATGTTTTTATGAAAGTAACCGATAAGGAGAGCTTGTTTAAAAAATACATTATTGATAACGGCCTTGCTACGCAGGAAGTTTTATTTATGGGTGATGACATTCCCGACTATAATTGCATGAAGATTGCAGGATTTGCATGTTGCCCTTCAGACGCGGTTTTTGAAATCAAACAGGCATCTTCTTATATTTCGGCTATGCGTGGTGGTTATGGCTGCGTAAGAGATGTAATAGAAAAAGTGCTAAAGCTTAATAATAACTGGCCTTTGGAAACTTCAGTACCTTCAAGTTGAAGAAAAGCTAATAATAATATTTTAACGGATGAATGTTCTCGCAGCATTTTTTAAACTGGTAAGATGGCCTAACCTTCTATTTATAGCACTTACACAAATGCTATTCAGGTTTTTTGTTTTTCGCTTTGTTTACAATGGCTTTGAAAACATCAGGCTCTCAACCCCTTTATTTTTTTTACTTGTTTCCGCGTCGGTTTTTATTGCGGCGGCGGGTTATATAATAAATGATTATTTCGATGTAAATATTGATCTTATAAATAAGCCTTCCAGGTTGATACTGGATCGTTACATCAAAAGAAGATGGGCAATTGTTTTTCATATCATTTTCTCTTTTATTGGTTTCGCTTTGAGTTGTTACATTGGTTATAAGCTTCGCAATTTTTATATACCTGCGTTTAACCTGTTAGCAATTGTGGCGCTTTGGTTTTATTCAACTACTTTCAAAAAGAAATTATTGATAGGAAATATTTTAATATCGTTGCTTACAGCGTGGGTAGTTCTTGTACTTACCTTAAGCGAATATAGATTCAGGTTAAATCCCATTGATTTGTACTGGCAACGACTTCTTAAAGTTTCTTTTATTTATGCGGGATTCGCATTCATTATTTCTCTTGTTCGGGAAGGAATCAAAGATATGGAAGACATGCCCGGAGATGCAAAGTATAATTGCACTACAATGCCTATCGTGTGGGGTTTGCAGGTTTCGAAGGTGTTTGTTGCTGTATGGCTTGTAGTACTTACAATTGCTGTGGCAATCATACAATTTTATGTTATCCAGTTAGGCTGGTCATTCTCGGCACTGTATTCTCTGATTGTTATAATTATTCCGCTGGTGTGGATTTTGCAAAAATTATACTTTGCAAATACGCAACAAGAGTTTCATAGGTTAAGCACCGCAGTAAAACTCGTAATGTTCACCGGCATTTTATCAATGATTTTCTTTTAAATTTTTTGTAAATGAAAATCGAAAGAATTGTTTTAGCATCAAAATCTCCACGGCGAAAACAATTGCTTGACTGGGCAGGAATTCCTTATGAAGTAATCGTGTCTGAAACAGATGAAAGTTTCCCGGAACATTTATCACCCCGTGAAGCTGCCATTCATATCGCTGTAAATAAAGCAACGGAAGTAAAAAAAAATATAGGAAATACCGATGCTAACGGCAAAGCACACACGATACTTGCAGCTGATACGATCGTTGTACTTAATAATAAAATTATCGGAAAGCAACCAGGTATTGGTGAAGCCATTAAAACATTATCGGCCTTATCCGGCAAAACTCACACAGTAATTACCGGCGTATGTATTTTGTCAGGCGAAAAAAAAATAGCATTTGCCGATGAAACCCAGGTTGAATTTAACAAGCTTACACAGGAACAAATTAAATACTATGTGGAAAATTATAAGCCATTTGATAAAGCAGGAGCTTATGCAATACAGGAATGGATTGGAGTTATCGGAATTAGATCTATCTCGGGAGATTTTTATAATGTGATGGGCTTGCCTGTAAACCGCATTGTGAAAGAACTACAATCATTAGGATAAAACCTGAAATTTTTTTAATTTCCTTCATTATTAATTGATGATGAAAGAAGACCTCTTACAATATATATGGCAATTTCAATATTTTAATAACTCACAATTGCAAACCGTGGAGGGGGAAAGCGTTCAAATAATTCATGCGGGTAATCACAACACCAACCAGGGTCCCGACTTCACAGGAGCAAAAATAAAAATAAATAAAACTCTTTGGGCCGGCAATGTAGAGCTTCATATTAATTCTTCCCACTGGGATTTACATAACCATTCCAGCGATTCTAATTACAACAATATCATTCTGCATGTAGTTTGGAATCATGATAAAGAAATAAAAGATGCTAACGGAAATGATTTACCAACCATTGAATTAAATACGAGAGTATCAAAGCTTCTATTAAAAAAATATGATGACCTGATGAGATCCTCTGCGTTTATTGCCTGCGCCAGCCAGGTAAGGCAGGTGAATGAACTGATCGTTTCCAACTGGAAACATCGGCTCGTTGCAGAAAGGCTTATTGCAAAGTCAAAAGCAGTTCTCGATGTTTTAAAACAAACAAAATTTCATTGGGAAGAAACTTTCTGGTGGCTCATCGCCAAAAATTTTGGTCTTAAAATTAATAGTGAATTTTTTAAAAATATTGCTTGCTCATTGCCGGTTGCAACGCTTGCTAAACATAAAAATCGCATTCAACAGATAGAAGCATTGCTATTTGGCCAGGCAGGTTTACTTGAACCGGATTTTCATGAAAAGTACCCTGTAATGTTGCAAAAAGAGTATAGGTTTTACCGGAAGAAATATAATTTAAAACCACCTGAAGGAAAATTATTTTTCTTAAGAATGCGTCCTGCCAATTTTCCAACTATAAGGCTTGCACAACTCTCAATGCTTATACATGAAAGTGAGCATCTTTTTTCAAAAATTAAAAATGCATCATCATCAAAAGAAGTTGTAAAAATGCTGGAAGTGAAAGCAAATGATTATTGGCATTACCATTATCTCTTTGATGAAGAAACGGATTATAAAGAAAAGACTTTAGGCAGGCAGATGATCAACAATATTATTATCAACACAATTGTTCCTGTTTTGTTTGCCTATGGCATGCATCAAAATGACCAACTGTATAAAGACAAGGCCTTAAAATTTCTTGAAGAAATTTCCCAGGAGAAAAATATTATTACGAAAGGATTTGAAAATCTTAATTTTTCAAACAAGAGCGCCTTTGACTCGCAGGCGTTGATACAGCTTAAAAATGAATATTGCAATAAGAAGCTTTGCCTGCAATGTGCAATCGGCAACTCCTTATTGAAAAATAACAGAGAAGCCGGTTAAAACTCATGTTGATTTAATCCGCTGCATGCAACGTTGTTAAAATTATTGCAAATAAATTCTCAATTAGCTGTTTCCCCAATCATAATTTATTTCGACATTAATATCGGGATGAATACTTTTCATTACCGGGCAATTATCTCCAGCCTTCTCAAGAATTTTTCTATCTTTTTCCGTTCCCGTTTCGGGGAGCGTTACTGATACCTCAATTTTACCAACGCGCCGGGGGTCACTTAACATGTGCTTTGTAATTGCCGCTTTTGATCCTTTAAGTTCTACGTCCAGGTCAGCAGCTTTTATCGCCATAGTAGTAAGCATGCATGTGCCGAGCGATACACACAATAAATCAGTAGGTGAAAATTTTTCTCCTTTTCCTTTGTTGTCTATTGGCGCATCGCTTTCAATCGATGTTCCGCTTTGAATATGTTCAACGGAACAGCGCAGATTTCCTATGTATACTAATGCAGCGGTCATTGTGTATTTTTGCATAAATTTACATCAGTAAACATCAAAAAATTACATGCGTAAAATAATTTTCTTAGTTCTCATAATATCCGTTTCCCTTACCGCTTCAGCACAAAAATCAAAAAAACAACGACAGGCAGAAAAAAGGGCGCATATAAATAATCTTATCAAAGAAGAAGAAGAAGGTGTTATTGCTTACAAGAAAAGTTTTGCTTTTGGAGCTAAACTTATAAGTGATGGCTATGGAATATTTTTTGAGGTGGGGCGTGCCAGTTCTGTAAAGAAAGCAATTTTATTTCAACTTGAAATAAGCGAGCGTAAGCATTTGAAAGAGGAAAAGCAAAGTAACCCATTTATTAATTCTATTCCATTTGTTTTTGGAAAAGAAAACTTCGTCTACCCGGTAAAGCTTGGCGTGCAGCAACAATTGCTTTTAGGAAATAAGTCAAATAAAAATGGTGTAAGCATAACAGCGAATTACGGGGGCGGAATCGCATTAAGTTTATTGAGACCATATTATGTGCAGGTAGAAAAGGGAACTGATCTCGTGTATGTAAAATATCAGTCACCGGATAGTGCTCTTTTTTTAAATCAACCGGGTATTGTTGCAGGGCCTACATTTGGTAAAGGCTGGAGCGATTTAACTGTGACACCAGGGCTATACGCCAAAGCGGCTGTACGCTTTGATTATGGAAGCTATAATGAAACGATATCTGCTATTGAAGTCGGTATAGCGGGAGATTATTATACCAAAAAAGTTCCCATAGTTCTTCAAAATCCCCAGCGGCAATTTTTCTTTAGCGGGTATGTGGCAATTATCTTTGGCAAAAGAAAATAGCAGTATTTTAATTTTCAATTTTAGTAAGGAGTATATCAATGAGTGAAGTAATGATAGCTGAAACCACGAAACCAAAAAAACCTGATTGGTTGCGGGTTAAATTGCCGATAGGAGAAGAGTATAAGCATGTAAGAAATTTAGTTGATACCCATAAGCTCCACACAATTTGCGAAAGCGGAAATTGTCCGAACATGGGTGAATGCTGGGGTGCAGGCACTGCCACTTTTATGATTCTTGGAAATATTTGTACAAGAAGCTGTGGCTTTTGTGCAGTTGCAACTGGCAGGCCGCTTGCAGTTGATTGGGACGAGCCGCAACGGGTAGCCGAGGCAATTCATTTAATGAAAGTAAAACATGCCGTAATTACTTCTGTTGACCGGGATGAAATTAAAGATGGCGGATCCATCATTTGGTATAATACCATTAAAGCTGTGCAGGCACTAAATCCTGATACAACACTTGAAACACTTATTCCTGATTTTAAGGCTGAAAAAGAAAATATTCAAAGAATCATAGATGCAGCTCCAAATGTGGTGAGCCATAATATAGAAACTGTTGAGCGTTTAACCAGAACCGTTAGAATACAGGCGAAGTATTGGCGAAGCATGGAAACCCTGCGGATTTTAAAAAACGGCGGCATGCGCACAAAAAGCGGGATTATGCTTGGGCTTGGTGAAGCAAAGGAAGAAGTGATACAAACCCTGCATGATCTTAAAGAAAGCAATGTGAATGTTGTCACCATCGGGCAATATCTCCAGCCAACAAAAAAACATTTACCTGTTTATCGCTTTGTGCATCCTGAAGAGTTTGCTGAGTTTCGTCAAATAGGCTATGAGCTTGGCTTTGATTATGTTGAAAGTGGTCCGCTTGTACGCTCTTCATACCATTCAGAAAAACATGTAATTGAAGGGTGGGGCAGGAGAAACTGGGAAATGAATGGATAATTTATTAATCTGATCGTAAAAAAAGTTTAGTGAAACAATGTTCACTAAACTTATATTTAAAACCCACCATTAAAGAATATCAGTTTAAATCTTTACAGCCTTTTAATTTAATCGAATTCTTTTTTTATTTTTTTATATCAATCGGGATTAAAACTTTAAAGGTAAAATTCCTGCCCATGTTATATACGCCGATTCTTCCTGTTACATTATTTGGATCACCGTATTTTAAAAGACTTAAATTGGATTGATATGCCTTATCGGTTAGATTATTCCCGGAAACATAAAGTGAAAATAATTTTCCATTTTTTCCAAAAATATCGGTACCCAATCCTGCATTTAATAATGTATATCCTGGAGTAGCAGTTTCATCGCCATATTTATAATAAATTTTATCTTGTTTGAAAACATTATTTATACCAACAAAAAAATAAGTATTATGAAATGCCGATGATGAGTTATCAATTACAAATCTTAGCCTTGATTGAATTTGACCCGGTGGTGTATAAGGTAAATACTTTGTTGAATCGGGCTGATGTTTTTGTATTGCCCTTATTGTAGAAAGTGAATTTTCAAAATGAAACCATGGCAATGCATCGGGATGAATATCCAGGATAACTTCAGTTCCGGAAATTACCGCATCGCCTGCAATATAACGGAATGCAGGTCCTTCAAGATGGGCTGCCACATCAGTTCTTAGTGAATCACCACCAAAAACGCTTTCTAATTTTTCTGGAAAAATAAAATTATTGATCTGATTTCTATACACATCTATTTCAGCGGTAACATCTTTTGTCTTTACGCCAAAAGTTACATCTGCCTGCAAACTATTTTCAGCTTTTAATGTAGGATCTCCAATTTCAAAAAATGGAGTTCCATCATGAACACCATTCGCGCCACTTTCATTGATTGCCGGTGCACGGTAACCTCTTGAGAAATTTATTTTGCCATAAATATTTTTTGTAAAATCATATACTGCACCAATGCTGCCTGAAAATCCTGAAAAGTTAGAGGTGAACGCGCTGAATTGTGCTTCAGAACCGGCTTCATTCTTCGAAACCCGCTCTCCATCAGCATTTACATACAAATCTTTTGTTTGCAAACGACGAACATCATAACGCAAGCCACCGCTTATTGTAAGGTTATTAATTGTTTTTTTTGCAAGAGAAAAAATTCCGAAATCAAAAGCATTGTACTCCGGTATAAGGAACACAAGTCCGCGATCCTGTGA
>JBEPVC010000023.1:0-12569 GCA_041691235.1 Chitinophagaceae bacterium | reverse complement strand
GTTAATCTTCGTGGTGCTACTTTTGATGTAAGCGATAATCCAACAGGGCTTACAAATAATTCACTTATGGTAAACACTCCATAGCTGCTTACAATCCACCAACTGGAAACTTTGTCTATATAAATGTTAGTTGATAAGCATGCTCCAATCATTACAACGGAAGACAATCCCGCTATTAAGGTACCCCATGCAAATTTGCTTGGAGTCGAAAGCTCTTTCTTTTTTGATTTCATGTATCCAAAAAAGGCGACTATAACCGGGGTTAAAACAATTATCCAAAACGGATTTACGGATTGATAAATTTCAGTAGAAATGAGTTTTAAATCTTTTCCCTGGGATGGGAATTTTTCCTTTTGTAAATTTTGAAAATATAAATCAGTGCCTTTCTTAGTCATGACTTTTCCATTAGCATCGGCTTGTGCACGAAACTGGTTGTCAACAACAGGAACTTCAGTTGGGTTTGTACTTACTGTTTCTAAAAAACCAAACGGTTTTAATGCCGGCTGAATTGCTTTTGGTGCTTCTCTGTCAGTGTAGGTTTGCGCCCAAATGGTAAGTGCGGTTGAGTTTTGATTATATATGTTCCAAAAAATTATTGAAACCCCAAATAAAATTAATAGAGTGCTGATGCGTTTTTTATCAAAGCCCTTTGCATTATACCATAAACTAAAATAGAAAATAATTATTGGGATGCATGCAAAAATAAAAGCATCATTAGAATCTGAGCCCATTATATTTCCGGGGATAAACCAACCTATGGCGCCAGCTATAAGAGCTGGTAAAAAAACATATAAACCTATTTTTGAAAGAGGCATATCTTCTTTTTGAACCGGCTTCATAACGTCAGCATATTTTACGTGTTTTAAACCTATGGCAAGCCATATTAAGCCTAACACCATTCCAAATCCTGCAGCAGAAAAAGCCCATCCCCACGTATAATTATTTCGCAAAAAAGCCGCAACGAAATTGCAAATGAAAGCACCAATATTAATACCCATGTAAAAAATATTGTAGGCTACATCTTTCTTAGGTTTTAAATCGGGCCTGTTATAAATGTTACCTAAGAGCGTGCTGATATTAGGTTTAAAAAATCCATTTCCCATAATTGCAGAAAATAAGCCCGTGTACATAACAGCGTCGCTTCCATTTAATGCAATTAAAAAATAGCCAAGTGCTAATAAGCTACCACCTAAGAAAATTGATTTTGTATATCCCAAATACCTGTCTGCTATCAAGCCACCAATAAAAGGTGTTAAGTAAATAAGCGCCACATAAGTGCCAACTATACTTACAGCAGCAACATTATCTAAACCTCTGCCACCATGACCAACTGTATCCGTTAAGTACAATAAAAAAATTCCTACCATTAAATAATAACCAAACCGTTCCCACATCTCTGTAAAGAATAATACATATAAGCCGCGGGGATGTTTGCCAGCATTTAGTTCACCAGTATTAGCAGGAATTATCTGGTCTTGCATAGTTTCAGTTTTTAAAAGTTAAAATGCAGTTTTAAGACATTGTAAAGTACTGATAAATTTTAAATAGCAAAAGTCAATTTTTCGAATATGGGTGCCTGTTAAAGAAATTTTCTTTATAAATGGAAAGAAATTAAAATCCTTAATTCCTAACTTGCGTGCTGTAATTATTCTAACCCAAAATCTCTTCTATTGAAAATTCTTATTTTAGGCTCCGGGGGCAGGGCGCATACATTTTGCTGGAAAATTAAGCAAAGTGAGCTATGTTCTGAATTATATATAGCTCCCGGAAACGCGGGCACAGCGCAGATTGGCGAAAACGTAAACATCAGTGTAACTGATTTTGAGTCTCTTAAAAAATTCTGTATTACCAAAAAAATTGATCTCGTACTTGTTGGCCCTGAAGAGCCTCTTGTAAAAGGTATTTATGATTTTTTCAAAAAAGATAAAAAGCTTCATCACATAATTGTTACTGGTCCGTCTTTGGAAGGAGCTCGGCTTGAAGGAAGCAAAGCGTTTGCGAAGGCATTCATGATGAGACATAATATTCCAACTGCCGGCTACAAAGAATTTGATTCTGATTCTTACAAAGAAGGACTTGACTATATTAAAAATCATCCGCTTCCTGTTGTGCTTAAGGCAGACGGGCTTGCAGGCGGTAAAGGAGTTGTAATTTGTAAACACCAGGTGGAGGCAATGGGTGAGTATGAACTTATAATTCAAAAATCGAAATTTGGTGAAGCAGGTAAAAAACTAGTAGTAGAAGAATTTTTAAACGGAATCGAGCTAAGTGTTTTTATTCTTACTGACGGTAACGGCTACCTGCTTTTTCCTGAAGCAAAAGATTATAAGAAAATCCTGGAAGGAGATGAAGGGCTCAATACAGGTGGGATGGGTGCGATAAGCCCTGTGCCCTTTGCAACTGATACCTTCCTTAAAAAAGTAGTGGAAAAAGTTATTGAACCTACAATTAAAGGGTTGAAAGAAGAAAAAATAGATTACAAGGGTTTTATATTTTTTGGTTTAATAAAGGTGGAGGATGAGCCGATGGTTATTGAATACAACTGCAGAATGGGGGATCCTGAAACCGAAGTTGTACTTCTAAGGCTCAAAAATGATTTCGTTAAATTACTTGTTGCAACACACGAGCAAAAATTGCATGCTGAAAAAATTGTTATTGATGAAAGATCTGCTGCAACTATAGTTGCCGTTAGTGAGGGATACCCGCTAAGCTACCAGAAAGGATATGCAATTGATTTTGGATATCTTGAAAATCCGGAAGCAATAAAACATATTGATGCCGATGGAGGGGTGATGGTTTTTCATGCCGGTACCATACAGCAGGGAGAAAATATAGTCACTAACGGAGGTCGCGTACTCGCAGTTTCTGCACTCGCCGACTCGCTCACAGAGGCCATTGAGCTTTCCAAGGAAACATTAAGCCAGATACATTTTGAAGGAATGTATTACCGGCGGGATATAGGCTATGAATTTATTGAATGAGAGCCCTTTCGGTAGGAACTTATCTGTTTAAAAATTTCTATATAGAGCAATCAAATAAAATGGAGCAAATATGCGTTCTTTAAAAAGACAGGAGGCTTTTGTTTTTAACACGGGTTTGTTAGCAGATTTAAGATCTTGTATACAAAATCCCCAAAACGCAAATCCCGCCATATTTTCAAAAAATTTAAAACCAAACATTACAAACGTATTTAGGTTGTTAATTCAAATTATTTCCTACAACTTTGCATCCATTAGTAATTTCAATATCTACTTAAAACATGGGCCTTTTTAATTTTTTTACACAGGAAATAGCCATTGATCTTGGTACCGCGAATACCCTTATAATTCACAACGATGTTGTAGTGGTAAATGAACCTTCTATTGTCGCTTTAGATCGAAATAATCCTAAAAACATATTAGCCGTTGGAAAGAAAGCATTGATGATGCATGAAAAAACGCACGAAAGCATACGTACAGTGCGGCCGCTAAAGGATGGTGTTATAGCAGATTTTAATGCAGCTGAGCTTATGATCAGGGAAATGATTAAAAAAATCTATCCCAAAAAGCCATTATTTCCTCCAAGCTGGCGGATGATGATATGCATACCTAGCAGCATAACCGAAGTAGAGAAACGTGCCGTAAGAGATAGTGCGGAGCAGGCCGGGGCTAAAGAAGTGTATCTTCTTCATGAGCCTATGGCAGCGGCTTTGGGTATTGGAATAGATGTTGAAGAACCCGTGGGCAATATGATTATTGACATTGGCGGAGGAACAACGGGTATTTCCGTTATAGCATTGGCCGGTATTGTTTGTGATCAGTCTATCAGGATTGCGGGCGATGAATTTACCGCTGACATTATGGAAGCACTTCGCCGTTAC
The DNA here is from genome assembly GCA_041691235.1 of Chitinophagaceae bacterium. Classification (GTDB taxonomy): domain Bacteria; phylum Bacteroidota; class Bacteroidia; order Chitinophagales; family Chitinophagaceae; genus Ginsengibacter. Next base: position 8,710 of record JBEPVC010000023.1, on the reverse strand, counting down.
CATAGCCTGCTTATTGGAGAGCGTACTGCGGAGCAAATAAAAATTCAGATTGGAGCAGCAATGAAAGATATAGACAACCCTCCTGAAGACATGCCTGTAAACGGACGCGATCTTGTAACAGGTATTCCTAAACAAATTATTGTAAGCTACCAGGAAATTGCCGAGGCGCTCGATAAGTCAATTTTTAAAATAGAAGAAGGAATTTTAAAAGCATTGGAAACAACTCCCCCTGAACTTGCATCAGACATTTATCGTCGCGGAATGTATTTAACCGGTGGCGGAGCGTTGTTAAGAGGCCTTGATAAAAGACTTGCAGCAAAAATTAAATTACCTGTTCACATTGCAGATGATCCATTGAAAAGTGTTGTTAGAGGTACAGGGCTTGCCTTAAAACATTATGACCGCTATCCTTTTGTAATGCGCTAAGATTGATAAACCGTTCCTTTAGAAATACAACATTTAAGTACAATTATTTTCAATTTCATAATGGATGTTCATGATGATGAAATAATATAGATGAAACCATGCGAAATATTTTTCTCTTTATCCGCATCTATTTTAATTTTCTTTTCTTTTTATTGCTGATGGGTATTTCGTTATTTATGGTTTTTAGCTATAACCGCTATCATCATACAATTTATTCTGCTACTGCGGGGGAAATTACAGGAAGAGTTAGCAAACAATTTAATGATGTTGGATATTATTTTAAATTAAAACGAACAAACGACTCGCTTGTAAATGCAAATCAAAACCTGTACAATAAGCTAAAACAGGATTATGAATTACCAGATACAGTTTCGAGGCTTTCGATAGATACAATAAAAATTGACACGCTTATGAGTCAACGAAAATTTATGTATCTCCCTGCAAAAGTTGTTGGCAATTCTGTAAGTCAAACAAATAATTACCTCCAGTTGCATCGTGGCTCTCAGCAGGCTGTGGTAGCCGATTTGGGAGTAACAGATGTTAATAATAATGTTGTAGGAACCGTTGTTGATGTAAGTAATAATTATTCAGTTGTTATGAGTTTGCTTCACCGGCAAAGTAATATTAGCGCAAAGCTTAAAAAAACAGGAGAAACCGGCAGCATCATCTGGGATGGATTTCAAACCAATGTAGTCTTGCTTAAAGATATTTCCAAAGAAGTAAAAATTGCAAAGGGAGATACAATAATCACCAGTGGTTTCTCTGATAAATTTCCCTACGGATTAATCATCGGAACTATTAAAGAAATTGAAAGCGATAAATCAAGCAGCACTTATACAATTAAAGTAAAAACTGCGGCTGATTTTTATAACATTCAATATGTTTATATTATTAATAACCTTCAGAAAGAAGAACCCGAACAGTTATTAAAGAAAGCGAAAAAAGTAAATGAGTAACCTGCTAAAAAATATAATTCGTTTTCTCCTTTTCATTTTGGTACAGGTTTTTATTTTAAACCAGGTACCACCGTTACATCACCTGGTGGCTCCCTATCTTTATTTTTTATTCATTCTTTGGCTTCCTTTTAAAATGGGGCGCAGGCCGGTAATGGTTCTTGCTTTTCTTCTTGGATTTGCGCTTGATTCATTTACAAAAACATATGGGCTGCATACAGCAGCGTGTGTTTTAATTGCATACCTGAGGCCTTTTTTAATTAATCTTCTTATTTCGCAGGAAGGTGCCGAAAGTAATTACAATGAGCCATCAATTAAAAGCATGGGCTTTACTCCTTACTTTACCTATGTCGCCATTTTAACAATTATCCATCATTCTTTTCTCTTCTTTTTAGAGGCTTTGCAAACCGGAGGATTTTTCTATTTTATCGTGAAAACTTTATTATCTGCGGCCGTAAGCCTGTTATTAATTTTTTTAACTGAATTATTATTTGTTAGAAAGCAAAGATTTAGAACAAATACAGTATAGACATATTAATTTTGTCCTATTATCCGTTAAGAAACTTCTGAATCTCTCTAAATAATTCTATTCTGTGTCCGCATTCAACCAGTCTCGTAAAAATATTATCATCATTATATTCCTTTTAATGGGCCTGGTTATTATTGTGCGTCTTTTAAACCTGCAGGTTTTTAATACCAAGTATTCTGTAATGGCCGATGAGCAAGGCAAATTCCGAAAAGTAATTTATCCCGACAGGGGTATTTTATTTGACCGTAACGGGAAAGCGATTTTACGTAATACTATTATTTACGACCTTATGGTTACTCCTTCAAAATTAAAAGGGATGAATCTTGATACAATTGCATTGTGCCACATTCTTGATATCGATACAGCGGAATTTCGAAAAAGAATTATCACCTCAATTATAAAAAACAGGAGTTATCGCGCATCTATTTTTGAAGCGCTTTTGCCAAGAGAAAAAATTGCCAGAATTAATGAAAGCATGTACAAGTTTGTTCCGGCGTTTTACCTGCAGGAACGGCCGGTAAGGGATTATCCTTTTGATGCAGCCGGCAATATTCTTGGATATTTATCCGAAGTAGATTCCTCCTTCTTAAAAAAACATGAAGACGAAGGATATCAAATAGGCGATTATGCAGGAAGAACAGGGCTTGAGCGCAGCTATGAAAGGGTATTGATGGGGCAAAGAGGAATCGAGTTTTGGAAAAGAGATAATAAAAACCGGCTCACAGACAGGTTGGAAAAGGGGAGATATGATACAGCTGCAATACCAGGTCAAAATATTCATCTTTCGCTGGATATAGATTTGCAAAAGCTTGGCGAGCATTTAATGGAAAATAAAATTGGCGCTGTCGTAGCAATTGATCCCAGAACCGGGGGCGTACTCGCCATGATTAGCAGCCCAACTTATAAACCTGATCTTTTAACGGGCGCCGATAGAAAAAAACATTTTGCAGAATTATTATTGGACCCAAGGCTTCCGATGATAAACAGAACAGTGAATGCGTACTACTCGCCCGGTTCTACATTCAAAACTTTGCAGGCCTTAATAGGTTTGCAGGAAGGTGTAATAACAACCTCTACAAGATTTTTATGCACAGGCGCGTACTATGGATGTGGCAAGCCAATGGGCTGCCTTGATCCTGGGAATTTTAATTTAAAAGGAGCTATTGCAGTTTCTTGTAACACTTACTTTGCTAATGTAATGCAGCGAACGATTAACAATCCTATTTATGGTTCGGTTGATAGCAGCCTCAAAGTTTGGGATAATTACATGCATGCTTTTGGGCTTGGGCATAAATTAGGAATTGACATCCCAACAGAAAAAAGCGGATTGATTCCTACACCAAGAACGTACAATAAAATTTATGGTGAAGGCCATTGGAACTATTGCACGTTTCGATCAGTTAGCATCGGGCAGGGAGAAGTAAATGTTACACCACTGCAGGTAGCTAATGAGATGGCCTATCTTGCCAATAAAGGCTGGTACATAACCCCTCATCTTGTTGATTCAATTGAAGGAGGCGATACTTACGGGCTGTTGGATTCATTTAAAACCAAACACAAACCTTTATCTATACCTGATACAATATTTGAAGCAGTGCATGATGGCATGCAAGGAGTTATGGAAACGGGAACCGGGTCAGCAGCAAAAGTACCAGGCATCATCGTTTGCGGAAAAACAGGAACGGTTCAAAACGCTTACAAAGGAGTGAAGCAAAAAGATCATGCATTTTTTGCAGCATTCGCACCAAGAGAAAATCCGCGTATAGCCATTGCCGTTATTTGTGAAAACGCCGGTATGGGTGCAAATTCTGCAGCACCAATCGCAAGCCTTTTGATTGAGCAATATCTTAAGGATTCAATTCCGGAACCTGACCGGAAAGCAAAAATAGAAACGCTTGCCCAGCTGAATCTTATGCCGGCACGTATTTATGATGAAATAAAATCGCGCGATTCCCTGTATCATTTAAGAGACACAGGCTACCTTATTGAAAAGGGTTATATAAAAACCATGAAAGACACGATGGATATTGATGAAGGGGATGATACCGAAGGTTTGGATAAATTGAAAAAATCACAGCAAAATGAAAAAATTGCTGATTCTATTCCTCCCAAAAAAAATAATGAGACTATAAAACATACCACCGAGGCGTTGCTACCTGAAAAACAAAAGAAGCCGGTAAATGCAGACACTTCAAAATTAAATTGATTACTTATATTTTTTAATGCGCAACGAAAATGTAATATCGAAAGGAGTTGATTGGGTAACGGTATGGCTATACATGGTATTTGTTTGCGTTGGATTGCTTTGCATTTTTTCGGTGGAGTATCACAATAATGAAAACATTATTCAAAACATAACAGGATTAAAAAAGAATTATTCGAGGCAGTTATTGTTTATGGGCATCTCGGCATTAATTGCCATTTTTATTTTACTCACCGATAGCAAATTTTTTACTGCTACGGCTAACATAGGTTATGTGTTCGGGATAATATTAATGATAGCTACTTTTGTTGTTGGCAAAAATATTAATGGTTCAAAATCGTGGATACCCTTGGGCTTCTTTAATCTTCAGCCGGTTGAAACCTGTAAAATATTTGCAGCGCTTGCATTGTCAAAATATTTATCACGCCCGGAGACAAATTTTGAAAGGCCAAGGTCTCAATTAATTGCTGCAGCTATTGTTTTAACGCCTGCAGCATTTTCAATTTTGCAAAATGAAACAGGGCTGGCCTTAGTTTATTTTGCATTTCTCATTCCAATGTACCGCGAAGGATTACCGCCTGTTTATCTTATTATCGGATTTTCATTTGCGGTATTAGTGGTTGCTACAATTTTAGTTGAAAAAAATACTCTTGCAATTATTCTTACAGCAGTAGCGGCCATCACACTATTTTTTTTAAGGCGAAATATAAAGCGTGATAAAAGCATCTTAATTCTGATTGTCGGAGTATGGATATTATGTGTAAGCATTCAGAGATTTGCAGTGCCTTATATTTTCAAGCATGTTCTGCAACCTTACCAGGTAGAGAGAATTTTAAACACATTTGGTGTAGATTATGTGCCAGATGACAATGCCACCGCTAAAAAGCTTGATGAACAAAAAGTAAAAGAACAGCAAAAAACAAAAGAATTAAAAAAGGCGAAAGAAAATTATAATGTAAAGCAATCTAAAATTGCTATTGGCTCAGGAGGAGTTTGGGGAAAAGGCTTTTTAAAAGGAACGCAAACACAAGGAGATTTCGTTCCTGAGCAGCACACAGATTTTATTTTTACAAGCGTTGGAGAAAACTTTGGATTCTTTGGAAGCAGCTTCATTATTATTTTATATTTATTGTTCATGCTTAGAATTATTTTTTTGGCAGAACGACAAAGAAGCATTTTTACAAGAGTGTATGCGTATAGCGTAGCTGCAATTTTATTTTTCCACGTGTCTATTAATATTTGCATGGCGGTTGGATTAGCACCGGTAATCGGTATTACCTTACCACTCATGAGTTATGGAGGTTCGTCTCTGTTAACATTTACAATACTCATTTTTATTCTTGTAAGGCTTGATGCTGACCGGAACATGGTGCTAAGATAAATCGAACATTTTTTCGTGATTCGGTTTGATTATCCAAAATGATTTAGCCTGTTTTAAATTAATTTTGTGTTGAAAATTTATTTTATAAAAACTCTGATATATATAGAGTACAAATTTCTGTTGGGGATTAGCGTATGCAAATAATTCCATTAAGCGAAGGAGCTTTTACAGTTGATCAATCAAAAAAATTTGTTCCTTTTCAATTAGATAAAGATGATTTGCAACAAAGAACCAAAGGAAGCCTGTTGGTAGAAATTCAGCCATTTGCTGTTATAACATCAAAAGATATTTTATTGCTTGATACAGGTCTTGGATTTGCCGATGATACTCATCAACTGCAAATTCATAAAAATCTTGCTGCGCATAATATTAATTCGTCAGACGTTACAAAAGTTCTTCTATCTCATTTGCATAAAGATCATTCAGGAGGCATTGCATGCGACAACAAAAGCAAACTAAGTTTTGAAAATGCCGATTATTATATTAACAAAAATGAATGGAATTTTGCTTTCGAAAAAAAATCTGCTTCATATATAACTGAAGATTTTATTGTGCTTAAAGAAAATGAACGATTAAAGTTTACCGAAGGAGATGGAATGATCGACAATTATATTCACTATGAACTGACCGGCGCCCACAGCCCGTTTCACCAGGTATTTATGATAGAAGAAAATGGTGAAAAAATATTTTTTGGCGGCGATGTAGCGCCTCAGCTTCAACAAATGAAAAACAGGTTTAAAGCCAAATACGATTATGATGGCGCAAAGGCAATGGAGCTACGCCAGCAATGGTGGCAATCAGGTGAAAAAGAAAAATGGACTTTTCTTTTTTATCATGATATAAAATTTCCAATTTATAAATTTTAAAAATCAATCATATAAAAAAGGCCTGCCCTAAAAAGGGCCGGCCGTTGCTAACCTATGAAAAACACCTAGTTACAAAAATAGGAGAAATTTTAGTTTCTCCAATTATCTTTTAAATTAATAAATTATAGAATTGTAAATTACCTTCTTAGCGGGTTTAACCTTTGCTGGTTGCGGTTTTGAAGGCGTCGAATCAATATATCGCGGAAATCTCTTTCTGCATTAAAGAGCTTATTGAGCTTATCAGGGCCAATTACTTTTTCAAAAGAGGCCTTATATTTTTTTCGGATGTTTAATAATTTTTCTTCGTTTTCCAGTGCAGGTCCATTCTTACTATTTAATTGTAAACTTTTAATTTCATTATCATATTGATTGTAAACAGGCCAAAATTTTTGAGCCTCATCTGTTGTAAGCTGGAGCTTTTGTGTAATGAAAGCAATTTTTAAAGCCTGAACTTTTTCTGCTCTTGTATAGTCTCCCTCCTGCGCACGCAGATTTGAAAAGCTTCCGAGTATAACGAATAATATGAGTATAAATTTTTTCATCTTAAGGAGTTGATTTATTTGCAGCCCCTGCGTCAATTTTATCAAGATAGGCATTCAAGGTATTTTCATCAGTTAAATAATCAGACTGGCTGGGCATTTCACTAACATCAGTATTGTTAGTCAGCAATTCATTATCCATAACATTGCCGTTATTTTCAAGGTATTTAATAATTTCATCATCACTCAATTTAGCAATACCTGCATCTACCTGCGCTTCAGTTTTATATTGAAAAGAAGCATTTATATCCGGCGAAACAGAAGCAATAAACTTATTACCCGGAGAGCTATTAAATATTTGAAGCGATGTAATAGTAATGGCCCCTGTTACAACAGCCGCTGCCGCATATTTCAACCATGACTTCCTTGATTTCATTGTCACAATCTTTGCAGGTTGAGGTTTTATTTTTTCCATTACATCATCTGCAAATGATTCAAAATAACCCCTAGGAACTTTAAAAACATTTTCTCCTTGTAAAGCATAAAGCATCGAGGAAAGCTTTCTTAATTCTTCTTCTGCGCTTTCGAAATAAATAGTTTTAATTTTTGAAAGAATCTGGTCACTTAATGTATCAAAATATCCCGCTGGAACCTGTGGCAAACTTGTTTCATCAACTTCGGTTTCTCCTGTATCATTAAGCATTGCATAGTTAGCAATCCTGAAATGTAAATCATCGAAATATCCTTCAGGAACATGAAAAACATTTATTTTTTCCATGTTCGCGAGTAAGGGACTTATTCCTTTTAATTCATTCAATATTTCGGGTGAAGTTATCATTCGCACTATCAGACTATTCTATTGCCGTTAAGTTTAATTATTTAATATAAATTCTTCTATTTTTTTTGCTGCATGATGGTAGCTTGCTTTGAGGGCGCCTTCACTGGTATCCAGTATTTTGCTCATTTCCTCGTAGGGCATTTCATCATAATATCTCAAATTAAATACAAGTCTTTGCTTTTCAGGCAAATTTTGTATGCCAAGCTGCAGCTTCCATTCAAGCTTGTTTGCATCAAAATTTGTATCGCTTTTCAATTTATTGCTAAGCCCGTTTTCAACATCGCTGAGAGAAGTCGTATTCCTTTTTTTCTGTTGGCTCAAGAAGGTTAGCGATTCATTGGTGGCAATCCGGTAAAGCCATGTATACAACTGGCTATCTTCCCTGAAATTTTCAAGGCCTTTCCAAACCTTAATAAACATATTTTGTAAAACATCGTTGGTATCCTCATGATCCACTACCATTCTTCTTATATGCCAATACAACTTTTCCTGGTACTTTTTTATAATACCGGTAAAGGCCTTCTCCCTTGTTGCGGGATCTTTGAAGCTTTGTAAAAGCTCCTGGTCGTCGGTTTGCAGGGTCATAATATATTATCTCAGAGGCAAAAGTAGAGAAACCTGTTCTATGACAGAAATTTCGAAGAAAAGTTTAATGGTTATTGTAATTTTTTTTCGGTGCAATCCTTTTTAAAAATTCAGAAAATCCTGCCTTAATAAATATCTTTTTGGGAAGAGTATTTAATAATTTTATTTCTTCTGAAACACTTGTTTCATTATCTAAAAATTTCAAAACTTTGTCGGCTTTATTTTTTTTGAAAAGAAGAGAAAAAATTGTTTTCCCTTTCAATAAATTTTTTGAAAGAATATGGAGTAATGTACTATCATAAAAATGAAAACGCTTTTTTATTTTATTTTTTTTTGATGGAGCTCCATTTAAAATTAATTCCTCAACTATTTTATTTGCTTGTTTTTGTATAAAGTTAAAAGTATAACCTGTCGATGCTTTTGTTTGGCCGCCCGCAGTTCCTATATAGT
>JBEPVC010000022.1:0-12754 GCA_041691235.1 Chitinophagaceae bacterium | reverse complement strand
AGGTGTATTAAAGTCGGGTTCGCCAACGCTTAAATCCACTACGTCAAATCCCTGAGCTCGTAATTCGCGGCCGAGCTTTGCCATTTTTAATGTTTCAGGTTCATTAAACCGTAACAGGTTCGAAGAAAGTTGCATATTATATTTTTATTAGAAAGTTGCAAAAATAAGAGATCGGAATTTTGCAAAAACAAATTGCTTACTTATCGTATGTTAATTTAAAAGCAGAAAGATCCGGCTCGTATGTTTTTTTTCTGTGAGATTCATAATTGTAAATTACCTGGCCAAGGTTTTTCATAAAAGGAATTCCTATAGAATCATAATCATATTTATCATCATTCACAATTCCATTTGTATTGCAATTAATGGCGGCCGATAAAAAGAATTCAATGTTTTTATCAAAATCAACTATATAAGCTATATCAAGCATTTGGCCATAAGCATCACCGGTTTTATCAAAGATTCTTATATTTTTTGGAAGTGAGTTTTTCCCCGATCCATACAATAAAAATTTTGCATAACTGTCAGGATAATTTATTGAATCGTAGGACGGGTGAATTGTTTCTGGTGGAAACTGCGACATGTATTTATGAACAAAATCATAGTCATCTTTTGTAAGATTGAATCTTTGTTTTGCCGGAACGTTACCGGGAAAGATTACACTTCGTAATATTTGATGAAGATCTTCAAGACATAACCGGTTCTTTTTTGAAAAATTCATTGGTGTATTTATCAGCTCGTTTTCGGTATAATGCGACTGCCCTAGAGAATCATGCCTTTTTGCATATTGTTGTTCGTTAAAAACCAAAGGCTGGCTATATAAAATGTTATTGTTATTATCTAAAAATCTAACCGGATTGGTGTGACGATTTTGATCTTCAGTTAAAAAAATATTAAGCCGGTGTAATATCTGTGCATCTTCATATCCTTTTTGATGAAGCTGATCATTAATATATTGCTGGCCTAAAAATTCATACAACCGGTTGAAAGCTTCATTGTCACTCACTAAAAAAATTCTTTTAATATAGCTCTCTATGTTAGGTCGGCCATCAGGTGTCTGAGGATCATTATAGGTTTGCGCCTGCCCGCTGTACGCGGCTTCCGTTATCATTGTGGTCGTTCTCGTAATGCCTGTATTTTCGAGCTCATGCAAACGTTGCAATGCAAGCAAGGCAGTCGGCAGTTTTACAGTAGAGGCGGGATAAAAATATTTTGAAGAGTCTACATTAAAATAATAATCGGTAAATGTTGGATTGTTTTGTTTGTCCCTGTTTATTTGCGTGTAGATAATTTGAACATTCCATTCTTTTTTGAATTTCAAAACGCTGTCAAAATATTGCGGATTCTGATTTAAAATATTTATAAGGAATGCATCTGTCTTGGCGTGATCAATTATTACGTTTGTCAAAGAATCTTTGTTTGTTGTAGTTACGCTGCTGGTTACTGTGTCTTGTTTTGTAATTGCTTCAGCTTTTTTTGAAACAGTATCTTTCATAGGCTCATTTTTAGTAACAGGTTTTATCACTTGTGTTGACTTGAATGTATTACACGTGATGAATAATGTAATCAGTAAGCAAACAAATACAGCGCTTTTTATTTTCATATTAAAATATTAATTCAAAAATATAGAAAATCAAAATGGTAAAAATGACTTTGGTATTTCAAAAATGACTTTGAAAGAAGGTAAAAACGTGGCTAATTTCAACTTCAAAACCTTATCTTTGCCAACTTCTAAAAATTAAGATATGAAACTGAAAGGTTTAGTGTGGTTTTTTGCAATTACGCTGATTGTCATTTCAATTTACCAGCTCTCCTTTACGTGGGTAGTTAATACACACGAAAAGAATATGAAAGCAAAGGCTGTGAGAATGGTTTCCATGGGGCATCCCGGAATTACCGGAGATGAAAAAGATAACCTTGTAAAAGTTCAATTTCAAAGATTACTTGACAGCACAAGAGACGTAAAAATTTATCCTTTACTCGGAACTACTTACCAGAAATGTAAAGAAAATGAATTAAATCTCGGCCTTGATTTACAAGGCGGAATGAACGTGACATTAAACGTAAGCCTTGAAGGACTTATAAAGGCATTAAGTAATAATCCAAAAGATCCGCAATTGCTAAATGCGTTGAATGCTACTAATGCTCAAAAGGTAACAAGCGATCTGGATTATATTACTTTATTCGGTCAGGTATTTAAGCAGCAAAATCCTTCCGTTAATTTGTCGTCGTTGTTTGCGGGCGCCGGAAAATCAATTAAGATAAATGATTCAAATGACCAGGTGCTTGACCAGTTACACACAGTTTCTAAAACTGCTATTAATCAAACCTACAAAGTTTTATTGAAGCGTATTGATCAGTTTGGCGTAGCTCAGCCGAATATAAATCTTGATGAAAATAAAGGCATCATTACTGTTGAGCTTGCAGGCGTTCAAGATGCAACAAGAGTAAGAAATTTATTGCAGGCATCTGCACATCTCCAGTTTTGGGAAGTTTACAATATAAGTGAAATCTCAAAAAATGTTGAAGATGCAGATAAGGCTCTTTCATCATCTTTAACCGGGGTAAAAGTTGATACAACAAAAAGCACAAACGATACAACGAAAAATAAAGTTGATTCAACAAAAAATCCTGCGTTGGAACATCCGCTGCTAAATGTTATACATTTTATAGGGCCTCAACAGGATAAAAGCGGAAAGCCCCAATACTTTGCTGCAATTGCAAACATTGAATTAAAAGATACTTCAAAAGCTAACGAATATTTAAACTCAGAAGTTGTAAAAAACAATTTCCCTGCAAACCTGAAATTTTTATATGGTCTTGAAGAAAAAGATGATAAAACCAACCGTAAATATTTTGCATTATACGCTATCAAAACAATTCCCGGTACTGATAAAGCAAAGCTGGAAGGTGAAGGTGTTGAAGATGCAAGACAGGATTATGATGAACGCAGCCGCCCTGCTATAAAAATGCAGATGACACCAACCGGAACACGTACGTGGGGGAAATTAACCAGCGACAATGTGAACAAGCCCATAGCCATCGTTCTGGATGATGTTGTTTATAGCGCACCGAATGTAAATGGCCCAATTGAAGACGGTAATTCTATAATAAGCGGAAACTTTACAGTTGATGAAGCACAGGATCTTGCAAACATTCTAAAAATTGGTAAAATAGATGCACCGGCAAAAATTGTTTCAGAACAAATTGTAGGACCAACACTTGGCCGTGAAGCTGTACAGGGTGGCGCCAAAGCGTTTCTTATTTCATTTATAGTGATTTTTATTTTAATGCTGATATATTATAATACAGCGGGATGGGTTGCCAACATTGCTTTGATCTTAAACTTACTTTTTACTATTGGCGTTTTAAGCGCTTTAGGTGCAACACTTACTGCTGCTGGTATTGCCGGCCTCGTACTTACTATCGGTATGGCAGTAGATACCAACGTAATTATTTTTGAAAGAATAAAAGAAGAGCTCACGCGTGGTAAATCGTACCAGCAGGCTGTGAATGATGGTTACCGCCGTTCGCTTGCGCCGGTTATTGATGCGCACGTAACAACATTTTTAACTGCAGCTATATTATTTTATTTTGGCCTGGGCCCTGTTAAAGGTTTTGCAACTACGCAAATGCTTGGTATATCCCTCTCTCTTTTCTGCGGAATATTATTATCAAGATTGGTAACCGATGTATGGACAAACAAGCAAAGGCATTTTATATATTTCACAGCTTTTTCAAGAAAAATATTTAAGCATGCAAGCTTTAAATTTATTGAATACAGGAAGTATGCGTACGGTATTTCTGTAATTGTTTTAATTCTTGGTGTCGGGTCATTCTTTAATGGTTTTCATGAAGGTGTTGAATTTAAAGGCGGAAGAAGCTATACAATACAATTTGATCACAACGTTAAAAATTCTGACGTATTAAATCCTTTGCGTGATGCGTTGGACGGGGATTATGTTGTTATAAAAACGGTTGGCGACAGCAGGCATTTGAATATTACAACTGCTTATTTAAAGGGAGTTGATAATGCAGACAGCGCCGTGCAGACCCGTTTATTTTTAGGATTAAAAAAGCAATTGCCTCCAACGCTTACTTACCCGCAATTTGTAAAAAATAATATACAAGGCTACCTGGGGGTGCAACCTATTATTTCAAAAGACTTAAAAAATGGCGCCATAAAAGCTACCATTTTTGCGCTCATTGCAATCATCTTGTATATTTTCATGCGCTTCCGCGACTGGAGATATTCTATGGGTACCATTGTTGCCCTGTTGCATGATGTGTTTGTTGCGCTCGCTGTTTTTTCTTTCTTTAAAAATATTGTGCCTTTCCCATTAGAAATTGATCAGCATTTTATTGCGGCAATTCTTACGGTTATTGGTTTCTCCATGAACGATACGGTTATTGTATTTGACAGGATACGTGAATACAGCCGCGATATGAAAGGTGCTGATAAAACAACAATCATTAACCGTGCGGTTAACGATACACTAAGCCGTACGATCATGACTTCTGCAACAGTATTTTTGACGTTGCTTATCCTCTTTATTTTTGGCGGTGAGGTTACAAGAGGTTTCTCTTTCGCGATGTTGATAGGTGTTATTACCGGAACCTATTCATCCATATTCGTTGCAGCACCGATACTTGTTGATTTTTCAAAAAACCGGCCTTTAGGTGCAGCAGATCTTGCTACTGAAAATGTAAAGAAGGCAACGGAAGCAAGGCTTTCTAAAACTGCTAAAGCAAAATAAGGTTTATCATGTAAAAATTATGTTGACCTGCAGATGTAAAGTTTGCAGGTTTTTTATTTGAAGAAAGAATTATATTTAAGAAAGCCGGGATATATTAAAGTAAGATTGGAAAATCTATTTATAAATTAGATTTTGGATGCAATAACTAATTAATGAAAAAACAAATCTCTTGTATTTATCAATACTATAAACTGTATAATTTCAGATGGCCTTATATTAGAAGTATTGCTTCATATACTCTTTTAATTGCAGTGCATCTTTTTTTATTACAAAATATATTATCAAGTACAAAAATAACTAAGGATTGGGTAGATTTTAATAATGTTTTTTTAAACTTACATTTTATAGAAATCTTTATTTTTGTTGCAATAATCTTTTTTTTGAGCATCTTTAGTCGAAATAAATTATTAGAAATAAAATTTGATGAATTAGCAGTTAAAAGAAGGTTTTATAAACTCGGACAATATTTTTTAGCAGTTGCTATATTGTGTATTATTTCAACTTATTTTTTAAGATAATAAGTAAATAGGCCTCTCCTCCTTCCTGGCGGGTGTCCTCATCAGGCTGACCGAGAATTATAACGTTGAAGCAACATGGTAATGTATCAGAAATGTTGTTTTCATAAATTTCAAGTATAACTTATAAATACTCCCTCTATTCAGCTAAGCATACAAAAATTTTCTTAGTCAAGTTCGTTGGCCCATTCTTGGTGCTCAAGTTGTACTTCGATTATTAGAGAGAAATGAGCGTTTAAACTACTTATATTATTCTCATACCCCAAATGAACTTCCGCAACCACACGTAGTACTCGCGTTAGGGTTTTTAAATGTAAAGCCTCTTGAATTAAGTCCGCCTTCAAAATTTATTTCCATATCAAGGAGGTAAATGCTGTGGGCCGGATTTATAATGCAGGGAATTCCTTCTATTTCAAAATGCTCATCTTTGTCGGTCTTGCTTTCAAACCCAAGCAGGTACGACATGCCGGAACAGCCGCCGCCCTTTACCCCTACACGCAGAAATTTTTCTGAATCAAAGCCTTCTTCGTTCATTAATCTCTTAATTTCATTTATAGCACCCTCTGTAAAAGTGACAGGCGTTTTATTTATAGTTTCCATAATTATTTTTTTACTTCCGTTTACACGAATTGATGGCTATTAAGCGTTAATAACTGAAAAATTCAGGTTTCTATCATTATAAACAACACAATTTCTCACTTGCAAATTTACAAACCTTTCTTTAGGGATTGATTATTTTTGCCTTAAATTATCACAATGTCAACATTTGAAACTATAGTTGTTATACTGCTGGGCGTTGTATTTTTATCCATCATTTGGATGGTAACAGAGTTCTCCTCAATAAAAAAAGATATTAAAGAAAGAACGGGCATTAGCCCTGAAACCTTAAAGCTGCGTTTACAGGCTTATGAAAGATTAACCCTGCTTGCCGAAAGAATATCTCTTCAGAATTTGCTATCCCGTACGCCAAATGCCGGCTTAACTTCACGCCAAATGCAGGCTTCGCTTATAGATGCCATTAAAGCGGAGTATGATTACAATATCAGCCAGCAGGTATATGTTTCATCAGAAGTTTGGCGGGCAATTAATAATTTAAAAGAACAAAATATCTATGTAGTAAACCAACTGGCTGCTACAATGCCTTTCCAGGCAACTTCGATGGACCTAAACAAACAAATTATTGACTTTCTTATCAATAACCCTAAAGCCTCTCTCCATAATATTGTGCTGGAAGCGCTTAACTTTGAAGCGAAGAAAATTATGTAGTCTTTCTTTTCGCTTTATATTCAGGTAATGAAAAAAGTTTTTACTGATTCGGGTATTGAAATAAAAAAATTATATACACCTGCAGATGTTTCCGGAAAAATTTTGGGTGAAGAAGAACCCGGAAAATTTCCATTTACACGTGGGGTTCAGCCAGATATGTATCGCGGCAGGCTGTGGACCATGCGCCAATATGCGGGATTCAGCACTGCTGAAGAAAGTAACAAGCGTTATCATTATCTTTTTTCGCAAGGCGTAAGCGGGCTCAGCGTTGCCTTCGATCTTCCCACACAAATAGGCTATGACAGCGACCACGAACTAAGTGAAGGGGAGGTAGGAAAAGTAGGCGTTGCCATAGATTCCATTGAAGATATGGAAGCATTGTTTAAAGATATAAAGCTGCAGGATGTTTCTACTTCCATGACGATAAATGCAACCGCTTTTATTTTACTTGCATTTTATGTGGCTATTGCAAAAAAGCAAAATGCTGATTTATCAAAACTGCAGGGAACTATTCAAAATGATATTTTAAAAGAATACGCTGCGAGGGGCACATATATTTATCCGCCGAAACATTCGATGCGTATCATCACTGATATTTTTGAATGGTGCAGCAAAGAACTTCCGAAATGGAATACTATTTCAATTTCCGGTTACCATATACGCGAAGCAGGAAGCACAGCGGTACAGGAAATTGCTTTTACCCTTAGTAACGGTAAAGCGTACGTGCAGGCAGCATTAAACAAAGGCCTTGATATTAATGTTTTCGGCAAAAGACTGTCTTTCTTTTTTAATTCGCATAATGATCTTTTTGAAGAAGTGGCAAAGTTCAGGGCGGCAAGAAGAATGTGGGCAAAAATTATGAAAGATGCCGGAGCAACTGATGAAAAAGCAATGATGCTTAGATTTCATACCCAAACAGGAGGAAGCACTTTAACGGCACAGCAACCTTTAAATAATATAAGCCGGGTAACCGTGCAAACACTCGCTGCAGTTCTTGGAGGTACCCAAAGCCTTCATACTAACGGTTACGATGAAGCGCTGAATCTGCCAACAGAAGAAGCGGCGGCAATTGCATTACGTACCCAGCAGATAGTAGCCTTTGAAAGCGGCGTTGCCAACACAGTTGATCCGCTTGCAGGCAGTTATTTTGTTGAGAAGCTTACTGATGATGTTGAAGAAGCGGCCTGGGAGCTGATAAATAAAATTGATGACATGGGCGGCAGCGTAGATGCAATCGAGCAGGAATTTATGCAAAATGAAATTGCAGCCAGTGCCTATCAATACCAGCAAAACATAGAATCGGGAGATAAAATAATAGTCGGTTTAAATGCGTTTACAGGTGGGCAGGAGATTAAGCCACCGTCTTTTAGAATTGACGATAACATACGGCAGGTTCAATCCGCTAAGCTGAAAACTCTTAAAGCTAAAAGAGACCGTGTAAAAGCCGAAATTTGTTTAAAAAAAATTAAGGAGAATGCAACCAAAAATGATAATTTAATGCCTGTTATAATAGAAGCAGTCGAAAATTTCTGTACACTGGGTGAAATTTCTGATACGCTGAGATTGGTTTTTGGTGAATACAAATAAATTGAATAAAAAATTTTATGAAATATTTTTTACTTCTTCTTTTTTGCATTGGAGCTTTTACTGCTAAAGCACAGAAGTATGTGTTGCTCGATCAGCACCTTGCACAACCGGTGTCCTATACAGACAAGGTTACTTCCGCAGATAATTTTAATGATTTGTTTCCGGTGGAGAAAAAATTACTTCCGCAGTTTATTCAAACCCTTGAAGACATCGTGGCAACTCTTTCTAAAAAAGGCAATTTGGGTGATGCAAAACAATATGAAATAGGTTGCACAAAATTTGTCGGATTAACGGTGCCACTTGCTAAAGGCGACAGGCTTGATTATGTTCTCACCTCTGATTGTGATAACGTAAAAATTACCATGCACCTCAGCGATGCAAAAATACAAAATGTAAACAATGCTTTTTTTATTCAAACCTGGATAAAATATATTAAGAGCTATGTAAAATAGTTTCAAGCTCTAACGGATAACGTTAATTGCTTTTATCAGAATTTATAAATCGAATTTTAATTTGCACAACACTTCCCGTAAAAAAATTTCTTAATCTCGTATTGACCTGGTCCTGTTTACTTTTATATCACGCAGAAGAGGTGACTTGGGGCTAATGCTGATGCTGAAGGAGCGATATATTCCCTGCGAAACACTTATCGCCATTTGCCAGCAATGCAAGTCTCGCGAAATTCCAAGCTGTACATTGCTTAGTAATCCGTTTGTAACATCGTAATAGCCACTAAGCTGCATTTGCCATTTTGTAGTGAGAGCGAGTGTGCCGCCAAGGTTTACATTTTGTGTATAATTTTTTTTAAACCCTGCCCTGTTTATATCATAAAAGGATGAGTAAAGAAAAGAATAATTAAAATTTACAGACCATGGAATGCTAAAGTCAGCATACTCCGCAGGATTATTTCTTATATCTGATAATTCGGAATTGTAATCATCCTGCGTATAACCTGATGGAACTTCACCTGGCTTCAATCCAGCTTTATCGCCCGTTTTTTTATTTCCTCCCTGGTACGACGTGCTAACTGAAAGATTCGCATTGGTAAGCCTGCCTAATGTAAATGCCTTTCGTTGCCATAGAAATGTATTTACTCTTCTTCCCTGCCCATTTACAGCATAAGGATCAATTTGCCCGCTTGCGGTGATATTAATTTTATCAAAAAGATTGCTTCTTGCCGATAGCTGGAACGGGCTTAACTGCAATGAGTCTGCAAAAAAGTTATAGCTTCCGTTAACGCTAAGGCCATCAAGAATTGAGATTTTTTTTATGGCATTTTCACCGGTATCTTTTTTATTTCGCACTTTCATAGATATGTTATTATCGATTCCAAAAGTTAATCCTCCAAATCTTCCGGGCGAGTATGGGCCAAATATATTTCCTTCAAAAACAGAGAACTGTTGCTTCCTGGCTGAAGTATCTACCTGCGTTGTGTAAAAATTGTTTTTATTAAAATCGGGTTTATAACTAAGGCCAAGCGTTGCAGTTATTTCATGACGGATGGCTTTTATTTTTGCATCTTTTTTCTTCGCTGTTATCAATCCGAAAATTCTTGTTGAAATTCCCAATCCAAATGACATTTCTCTTGCTGTGTAGAATCCTTTTTGAACTTTAGTAATCAATGTATCTCTTGTAGGATCCCAAATGTGATATGTTTTTTTCTGGTACCATGTTTCATCGTAGCTGATAGATGGCCCGACTTGAAAAGCACCCATTTGGGGCAATGACAACGATATTGGAAATGAATGATGCGCACCGAACTGAAAAGTATCTGCTATCTGTTTAAAAATGTGAGGCAGCGTATCATAGAACGAAAAGTGATTTTGTAAATTTCCATTGTATGCGATTCCTATATTTTCATACCATTTTGGCGTACCAACAAATTCCTTTTTTCTAAATGGATAAATGGTATTTACATTAAATCCTACTTCAGGAAGATCTACGTTTATAATTTTTAAATTAGTATTCTGGTTGTGGTTAGCCGTTACAGTTAAATTAAAAGGTTTGTCTTTCCATGTTTTTGAATAAGCGATTGAAGAGCTCAATTGATTTTGAAAATTTCTATTCGGATTATCGGGCACATAAGAATTATAGCTGCTGCTGCCAGCGTTTACGCTGGCGCTGAATGATACGCCTGGCCTTGCTTTACTGTCAGTCGAATGGCTCCATGCTATATGATAGCTCTTGTCATGGCGATAGTCAGGGTCTTTTCTAAAATTATATTTGAAATTTTGAATGTCGAAAGCAACACTTCCATTGTACCTGTATTTTTTTGTGTACCTGGGGTTCAGGCTAAACGTCCATCCGCCATAAGAATAAACATTTGCCCTGAAGATTATATCCCAATAATCATTCACTACTTTGTAATATCCCAATTGTTCAAGGCCAAGCCCTAACTGATCATTTGAAGTAAAATTCGGTGCTAAAAAACCTGAATGCCTTCCCTGGCTTAATGGAAAAATGCCGAACGGCAGATAAAGAGGAATTGGTATTCCCTCAAACTCAGGATGCACTGGCCCTGTGATTGCAAGCTTATTCGTTATAAATTTTATTTTATTGCTTACAAATGCAAAATGCGGTGTGTCAAGATCGCAGGTAGTGAAGCGGCCCCGCTGTGCAAAAAATACATTATCGTTAATCTTTTTTATGGCTTCGCCGTAAACATACATTTCTCCCTGTTGCGTGTAGGTGCTTTTTGTAAGTCCTTTACCACTTTTCATGTTGAAACGCAACGAATCACTTTGGGACTTGAAATCTTTCTGGGTATAAGTTGGAAACGCAATTACCTTACCGGTGCTATCTCTTTTTATGGATGCTATAATATCTCCTGTTGCCTGGTCAAGTGTAATTATTGGCGCAACAAGGTTATTGTCCTTATAATCTGTAGTAGCTTTTTTTCCATAGAGTGTTACTGTTTTTGCCGGAACATCCAGCACCATAGAATCTTCTGCGGAGTATTCAACCACTGTATCCAATGCATTCTTCGAGCTTATGAAATGTAACGTGTCAGCAGTTTTTAAAAAACCGGTAGTATCTCTTTTTAAGCCTGAAGTATCGTTCGTTGAAAGCGAATCAATTTTTTTTGGAAGCGAATCAATTTTAGAAAGCGAATCAATTTTTTTTTCAGGAATAGTATCAGTAGTGGCAATTTTTTTAGATAAACTGTCGTTTAAAAAATTGTGTGTTTTGTCAACTCCAATATTTTTTTTCTTTGAAGGAATTATTGTGTCGCTTTGGGAAGTTAAAGATGTGTGAAATGATAAATAAAAAGCATCTTTATTCCTACTTTGAACCGTCAGAAAAAACAAGATAGTTAAGACTGCCAAGACCGCGATAGATTTTGAATTAACTTTGTTTATCATGTTCATAGCAGTAGACAACAAAAATAGATAGAATTCAATTAATGTTTTGTGAAGATTGAAAAACCGAAATTACTGACTCTTTTAAAATCGAATAATTAAATGTGTTTGCTAAAAAAACCTCTCTCTTTCCTACCTGTTTGGCAGGCAGGTTTTCTTTTCTTTTTTTCAATGATTTTGTTTTGGCATACAGCCGAAGCCCAGAGCGTAAAAAAAATTAAAACTATAATTATCGATCCAGGCCACGGAGGCAGTGATAATGGGGCTGTGGGAGAATATGAAGGTACGCTTGGCTCAAAAGAGAAAAATATTACGCTTGCTATTTCAATGAAGTTGGTGGCTGAACTAAAAAAAGAGATGCCCGATGTAAATATTATTCCCACAAGGACTACTGATGTGTTTAATTCGGTTAAGGAAAAAGCGCAGTTTGCAAACGATAACCATGGCGATCTTTTTGTGTGCATCCACGCGGATGCCGTCGATCTCAAAACAGGTTCACGTATCATCGGTTACCGCATGGAAACTTATAATACTGTAAAATATACAGGCAAAGGGAAAAAAAGAAAAAAAATTCTTACACCTCATAAGCATGAAGTTGCCATCAGGCAATATTATAAAATTCCAACGTCAAGAAAAGGTACAAGCACATTAATATTGGTAGCCCGTCAATCTGCCGATAAAATTAAGGCGCTGGAAAATTCTGATTTGCAATTTGAAACAGCAGATAATGATAGCACACTTGATATAAATTATGATAGCCCGGAGTGGAAAGCGAGCGCACTTTTATATTCGCAAAAATATTTTATAAAAAGCTACCAGCTTGCTTCTAATGTGCAGGAAGAAATAGCGAAAACCGGCAGAAATGATTTAGGTGTGTGGCAGCGGCAGAAAGGTTTATGGGTATTACACGCAACACAGATGCCGGCAATTTTAATTGAAACAGGGTTCGTGGAAAATTTTGATGATGAAAGATATTTAAACAGCGAGAAGGGCCAGCAGGAAATCGCTGAAGCAATCACGCATGCACTTATAAAGTACAAAAACCAGGCAGAAACTCCTAAAGCCGTTTCCGAAACCCCCTCAGAAAATTAGAGGATAAATTTTCATTTGCTTTAATTAATACTTCTATTTTATCAAAATCAATTTACCTGCTGGTGTGCGCCAATAAAGATTTACTATTTTCGCAATACGGTTTTGTGAGAAGTTAATGCTGCACTAGTATCAAACAAAGAAAAATGAAAATAAGCAACGAAACGAAGATTGGCGTGATGGC
>JBEPVC010000021.1:0-12756 GCA_041691235.1 Chitinophagaceae bacterium | reverse complement strand
ACGCTTATTCATCGTGCTATTGGTAAAAATCTTTTCGGAATTTTTGTTGACAATGGTGTATTAAGAAAAAATGAATTTCAGCAAGTATTAGATTCATGTAAAAGCATTGGATTAAATATTAAAGGCGTAAACGCTAAAGATCATTTTTATACAAAGCTTGCCGGCAAAGTAAGCCCTGAAGAAAAAAGAAAAATAATTGGTAAATGTTTTATAGAAATTTTTGATCAGGAAGCACATAAACTTAATGGAATAGAATTTCTAGGGCAGGGAACAATTTATCCTGATGTAATAGAATCTATGTCAGTACACGGACCATCAATGACGATTAAATCGCATCACAATGTTGGCGGCCTCCCAGATTATATGAAGCTTAAATTAATTGAGCCGCTTCGTTCATTATTTAAAGATGAAGTAAGAAAAGTGGGCGCCGAGCTTGGGCTTCCTCCTGCGCTTCTAAATCGTCATCCTTTTCCGGGCCCCGGCCTGGCAATAAGAATATTAGGAGAAGTTACCGAAGAAAAGGTACAATTGTTGCAACAGGCAGATGCAATTTATACTAACGCTTTATTAAAATACGATTTGTATGCAACCGTTTGGCAAGCCGGTACTATCTTACTTCCCGTAAAAAGTGTTGGAGTAATGGGCGACGAAAGAACGTACGAATTTACAGTTGCATTAAGAGCGGTTACAAGTGTTGATGGAATGACGGCAGACTGGGCGCATCTTCCATACGATTTCCTGGCTAATGTATCAAGCGAAATTATAAACAATGTAAAGGGAATTAACAGGGTCGTCTACGATATAAGCAGCAAGCCGCCTGCAACAATTGAGTGGGAATAATTTGATTTTTATTGTTAAATTGTTTTTTTGAATATGAAAGTTCTTGCGCATTTATCCCTAACCCATTCATTATTCATCGTATTTCTATGAAGAAAAATATCCTGCTGTCTCTTTCATTTTTTTTAGTAAATTTTTTGTTTGCTCAAACTGCTGACACAACAAAAACATTAAGGGTTGCTGTATTCGCACCTATGTATCTTGATTCTGCTTTTGCAACCAACGCTTTAAGAACTCAGAATTCTATTCCAAAATTTATAATGCCTGCTGTAGAATTTACCCAAGGCGCACAAATTGCATTAGATACAATCGCAATAGGCGATAAGCATGTTGAAGCATTTTTGTACGATTCAAAATCTTCCACGCAACCTATTTCATGGCTTATAAAATATAATAAGCTTGATGATATTGATCTGATTATCGGTTCTGTAAAAGATCCGGATTATCATGAGCTTGCTTCATTTGCATTACAAAAAAATATTCCATTTGTATCTGCCACTTATCCGAATGACGGAGGCATTATAGGCGATCCATTTTTAATTATTGTTAACTCAACGTTGCAGGCACATTGCGAGGGCATCTTTAGTTTTCTTTTACAGAAACATGGAACAGATAAAATTTATTTAGTCAAAAGAAAAGGCGAAGACAGGATTGAAAATTATTTTAAGAACATAAATTTTGCGGAAGGAAGGCCTTTATTAAATATAAGAACGATAATGGTAGATAGCACTCTCTCACCATACAGTTTAAGAAATAGAATTGATACTACACATCCTTGTGTTATCATCGGCGCTACACTAGACGAAAATTTTGCAACAAGCATTGCTGATGCATGTTATGCAGTTCAAAAAACAAACACACTCACATTAATAGGAATGCCTAATTGGGATGGATTCAAAAGCCTGGCGAGAAAAGACGTTTATAAGGATTTCCCCATACGATATACTACACCTCACTATGATGCACAAAGTAATAATGCCTTTGATAGTATATTACGCCAAAAATATTTTCAATTGTATCGGGCAAAGCCAACTGATATGGCTTACAAGGGATTTGAATTGACTTATTATTTTACCAAGCTTCTCCTGCATTATCCTTCCGATTTTATGGATCACATAAATGATTCTTCCATTTCAGTATTTCATGATTTTAATTTCAGGCCTGTTTATGTTGATAAGAAAAACAGCACGCCGGATTATTTCGAAAACAAGCATTTGTTTATAATGCAAATACTTAATGGCGATATTGTTAGAGAGTGGTAAATTAATAGACAGTAAAGAGTGCTACAAAAGACAATAGCAATTCAACAATATAATAATTAAACAATTATGGGAACAGGAAGACTGGAAGCCTTTAGTGACGGAGTTCTTGCTATCATTATTACCATTATGGTTTTAGAGATGAAAGTTCCGCATAGCGATGATCTTAATTCGCTGAGATCAATTCTACCCGTTTTTATAAGTTATATTCTCAGCTTTGTTTACATCGGAATTTATTGGAACAATCATCATCACATGATGCAAAGTGTTGAACATGTAAATGGCAGAATTTTGTGGGCGAATATGCACTTACTTTTCTGGCTGTCTCTTGTTCCTTTTGTTAGCGGATGGATGGGAGAAAATCATTTTTCAAAATGGCCTGTTGTTCTGTATGGTTTTATTTTAATGATGAATGGAGTAGCGTACTATTTTTTATCACAATCACTTATCAAACTTCACGGAAGAGATTCTACGCTCGGAAAAGCTATCGGCGATGATAAAAAAGGAAAACTCTCGGTAGTAATTTATATTGCAGGGATTGCTCTATGCTTTATTGACCCGATGATTGGTTTCGTGCTTTATATTGTAGTAGCAGCCATGTGGTTTTTACCCGATAGAAGAATTGAAAAAGAATTGGTAGATGAGGGAGAAATAAAAATTAATGAAGGAGAACAACATCATCAATAAACGCACATAATACAGAAACGTTTTGTAGAAAAATAAAAAATCATTGCAACTTATTTTTATGTAAATTGATTTTACCATTCACAACCTTTAAAAAATTTAAAATGCATCGACGTTCCTTTCTGCAAAATTCGCTGCTAACATTTGGGGCTTTCACTTTAGGAAAACAAAACATTTTAAAGGCCATGATTGACGAGCCGTGGAAAATTAAAATGCTTACAGATGAGATTGGAATATTTACAGAAAGAGGTGGCACCATTGCTTTTCATCTTTCAAAAGAAGGAATAACAGTTGTTGATGCACAGTTTCCAGATACGGCACCTCATCTCATTGAAGAATTGAAAAAAAAGAATCAGCCTTTTCGCTTGTTGATAAATACACATCATCATGGGGATCATACTTCCGGGAATATTGCTTTTAAAGATTTAGTGACTCGTGTGTTGGCTCATGAAAATTCATTAACAAATCAAAAGAATGTGGCAATTGCACAAAAAACCGAAGACAAGCAATTATATCCAAATCAAACCTTTGGAAAAGTATGGGAAGAAAAAGCCGGGAATGAAAAGATAAGCTTACAATATTATGGTGCGGGTCATACTAACGGTGATGGCATCATCCACTTTCAGCATGCAAATATTGTACACATGGGAGATTTGGTTTTCAACCGTCGTCACCCTTTTGTTGATCGTAGTGCTGGCGCAAATATTCAAAGCTGGATAAATGTTCTCGAAACATCAATGAAAAAATTCAATAAAAAAACGCAGTTCATTTTTGGCCATGCGGCAGATGGATATGAAGTAACCGGCACCAATGCAGACTTGCAGGCTTTTCATGATTATCTTGGTAATCTTTTAAAATTCGTTGGTGCAGAGCTAAAATCAGGAAAAACCAAAGATGATATTTTGAAGGCTACAGAAATCCCCGGCTCACCTGAATGGAAAGGCGATGGCATACAACGGCCGTTGCTGGCAGCTTTTGAAGAATTGAGTAACACTTAATTCTTTTTTGCATTCAAAATTATTTTTACCATTCACTTCTATTTATGCAAAAGGTATTTGCATATTAATTTCATTTCTATTCTGCTTTTTAAGTCGATATTATTCATTTCAGCTTACCTTAGAAATAATTTTCTAATTGATCTTTATACAATGAATAAATTTAATCTATTTAAAAAAACTGCGTTTACGCTCATGGCGTTATGCTCAATCAATTCTTTGAACGCACAATCTGTCAATCCTTCATTATTTAACAGCATGCAATGGCGGATGATTGGGCCTTATCGCGGTGGCAGAACCGTTGGCGCAGCAGGTGTTCCTCAACAGCCTAACGTTTTTTATATTGGCGTAAATAACGGCGGGGTATGGAAAACTACCGATTATGGCAGAACATGGTTTCCAATTTTTGATGACCAGCCAACCGGTTCGATTGGTGATGTTGGAGTTGCTCCATCAAACCCAAACGTAATTTATGTAGCAAGCGGCGAAGGCCTGCAACGGCCTGACCTTTCTGTTGGTGATGGAATGTATAAGTCTATTGATGCTGGTAAAACATGGGTTCATATTGGTTTACAGAACGGCCAGCAAATAGGTGGATTAGCAATTGACCCAACTAATGAAAACAGGGTTTTTGTTGCGGTGCTTGGTCATCCTTACGGAGCAAATGAAGAACGCGGTGTTTACAGAACAGAAGATGGTGGCGCAACATGGAAAAAAGTTTTATACAAGGACGAAAATACAGGCGCAATACAAGTCGAGATTGATCCTAAAGATCCAAATATTATTTATGCAGATTTGTGGGCCGGAAGGCAAGGACCATGGGAAAACGGCGAATGGAAAGGGCCGCAAAGCGGTTTATTTAAATCTGTTGATGGCGGCAATACATGGAAACTGTTAACTAACGGTCTGCCTACCACGCAGCAGGGCCTGGGAAGAATTGGCTTTTGCATTTCATCGTCTAACCCTGACCGTATGTATGCAACTGTTGACGCCGGAGATTTTGGCGGCGTTTACAGAAGTGATGATGCGGGGGAAACTTGGAGCAAGTCAACTGCAGATCCGAGATTCTGGGGCCGCGGCAGTGATTTTGCAGAAATAAAATCAGACCCTAAAAATGCTGATATAGTTTATACAGCAAATGTTGTTGTTTGGAAATCTGTTGATGGTGGCAGAACATGGAATGCATTTCGCGGTGCTCCCGGTGGCGACGATTATCACAGGATATGGATCAATCCAAATAATGCTGACATTATTTTAATTGCAAGCGACCAGGGTGCAATTATTACAGTTAATGGTGGCCAAACTTTTTCTTCATGGTACAACCAGCCTACTGCCCAGTTTTATCATGTAAGTACTGACAATGCTTTTCCTTATAATGTTTACGGAGGCCAGCAGGAAAGTGGTTCTGTAGGAATTGCATCAAGAGGCAATGATGGCGAAATTACCTTCAGGGAATGGCACCCGGTTGGGGCAGAAGAATATGGATATGTTGCAGCAGATCCGCTTAACCCGAATATTATTTATGGGGGCAAAATTTCAAAATATGATAAGCGAACAGGCCAGGTGCAGAATATAACGCCCGAGGTTACACGAAGTGGGAAATATCGTTTTATACGAACAGCGCCGGTGCTCTTCTCTCCTGTTGATCCCAAAACTTTATATTTTGCAGGCAATGTATTATTTAAAACAACTAATGGTGGTAACAGTTGGCAGGTTATTAGTCCTGACTTATCCAGAGAATCATGGGATATTCCCGCAAGCGTGGGCGTATATACCAATGAAGCTATGAAAAAAATGCCGCGTCGTGGCGTCATTTATACTATTGCACCTTCGCCTCTTGATATCAATACAATATGGGCCGGGACCGATGATGGATTAATTCATATAACAAAAGATGGCGGAAAAACATGGAAAAATGTAACACCGCCACAACTTACTTCATGGAGTAAAGTATCCATATTAGATGCAAGTCATTTCGATGTAAATACCGTATATGCAGCTGTAAACAGAATCAGATGCGATGATACGCATCCATATATTTATAAAACCAATGATGGCGGAAAAATATGGAAAGAAATTGTAAATGGCTTACCTAACGACCCCATAAACGCAGTACGTGAAGATCCCAAAAAACAAGGCTTGTTATTTGCTAGTTCTGAAACATCAGTATATGTTTCGTTTGATGAAGGCAAACAATGGCAATCCCTGCGCTTAAATATGCCGGCTACATCCAACCGTGATTTAACAATCAAAGATGACGATCTTATTTCTGCAACACATGGAAGAGGCTTCTGGATTTTAGATGATATAACACCGCTTCGTCAGATTAACAATGAAGCTGCAGATCATACTGTTTTATTCAGGCCACAAACGGCCATGCGTATACGCTGGAGTATGTATCCGGATACACCACTTCCCCAGGAAGAACCTGCAGGACAAAATCCGCCTGATGGTGCTATTATTGATTATTTCTTAAAAGAAAAAATTACAAGCGAAGTAACCTTAGATATATTGGATGATAAAGGAAATATCATCCGGCACTTTAGCAGTAATGACGAACCTTATAAAATTCCTGATGTCAATATTCCTTTATACTGGATTCGGCCGCAGCAAATTTTATCTTCAGAAGCAGGCTCACACAGATTTATTTGGGATTTGCATTATACACCCTTAGATCTGCCGCCATCATATCCAATCTCCGCTATTTATAAAAACACTGCGCCAAGCCCTACTTCTCCATGGGTAATGCCCGGAAATTATACCGTCAAACTAAAAGTAAACAATAAAATATTTTCGCAGCCTCTCGTGATTAAGATGGATCCAAGAGTAAAAACATCACCAGTTGATCTTCAAAGGCTAAATGATTTATCACTGCAATGTTATCAGAACAGGAAACAACTAATGAAATTTTTAAAAGAAACAGATACTCTTCATAAGCAAATAAAAGCTCTCTCGGACAAAATAACAGGGAAGTTAAAAACTTCACTGAATAATTTTGATGAGAAAGTAACAAACATTGAAAACACAAATCCGGCCACAAAAGCAGCCGGTTTGAATCAATTGAATAATTCTTTTGCTTCTTTATTTAACAACCTTGATGAAACTGATATGCCTCCAACAATACAAACCGTTGAAGGAGTCAAAACATCTCAAACCGGTTTGAATAAGTTGATTGAATTATGGAACAATATTAAATTGAATGATTTACCTAAATTAAACAACGAACTAAAAAATTCTGGTTTAAAAGAGATTGCTTTGCAGTAAATAGTTTTAATTCACAATACTAACGATGTCCCATAATCGAATTTATTTATTCATGGCAGGTCGCCTGAAAACCTGTTCCCCTCTACCTGAAACCAATTAGAAAAAAATTTCTAAAAAATTTAAAAATCTTGGATGAAGTATATAAAAATTGCATTTGTTAATTCTTTCAAATGTATAGGACTACTCAAAATAAAAGTATTATCTTTAATACTGTTTTTCATAGGATATTGGATTTTGAAAGAAAGCCTGATAGGATCCGGCTTTCTTTTTTTTGCGAATCATGTATTTAAAAAAAGAAAAAAAATTAATTATCGTATAGCGGCAGGCTAAAATAAAATGTAGATCCTTTTCCAATTTCGCTTTCCATCCAAATTTTTCCGTGATGTTTTTCAATTATTTCTTTAGAAATATATAGCCCCAAACCAAGGCCGGGATAGGTATGCAGGTTCTTCCCAGAAATTCTATAGAACCTGTCAAATATTTTATCATCCTCTTCTTTTGCAATTCCTTCGCCAAAATCTTCAACAGAAAAAATTGCGTTTTGGTTATCTGTTTCAAGATTAACGATAAGTTTTTTACAACCAGGACAATATTTAATGGCGTTAGTTAAAAGATTATTTAATACCTGGTTGATACGTTCCTTATCAGCATATATGTCTGCGGAAGAATTTTTTTCAATAATAATTTTATGCGAGGTTATCACCGACTGCATCTGATCTACCGTTTCTTTTACGAGCTCATTTAGTTTTAAAACACTTTTCTTATAAGCCAGTTTACCATTATTTAT
Source organism: Chitinophagaceae bacterium (assembly GCA_041691235.1). Classification (GTDB taxonomy): domain Bacteria; phylum Bacteroidota; class Bacteroidia; order Chitinophagales; family Chitinophagaceae; genus Ginsengibacter. The sequence continues at coordinate 4,930 of JBEPVC010000021.1, read as the reverse complement.
TTTTGATGTATCCAGCAAATCTGTTATTAATAAAGTCAATTTATCAATCTGGGTATTCATTCTCCCGAGCATCATCTCATTTTTAGCATCACCTGATTCTTTTGCGTCCATTTGCAAAAGTTGCGTGTAGGCCTTTAAAGAAGTAACCGGCGTTTTCAATTCATGGCTTGCAGTGCTTAGAAAGTCATCTTTCTTATGCATCAGTTCCAGTGTATCCTTTTGCACTTTATCTTTTTGCATCGTCATTTGATGCAGGTCGTCTTTCATTTGCCCGATAGAGTTACCAAGCAGGTCTTCATTGCTGCGTGGGTAAATCGTAATATCAAAGTTCCCTTTACCAATAGCGCTTGCTGCGTGCGCAAGCTGAACATTATTTTTATCAATCTCAAGAATAGAATGAGCAAGGCTGCCCATAGCATCACGGGGCATATCCCGAATTTGCAAACCGGTTTTTCCCTTGGCAATTTTTTGTGCGGCCAGTTTAAGCTCAATCAACATTTGGTTAATGGTGCGGAATATAGAAGCAATAAAAATTATCACAAGCAAAATTGCAACGATAAGAAATGCCAGTGTTTTATTTCTTTTTGTTTTTTCGTCATTGTAAATAGTGCTCATCCTCGCTTCTACATTACTCCATAAATTAAGTTGCTGTTTTTTTAGATTTCTAATTCCACCGGTAGAAACCCGCCACCAGCTATCAGCATCATAAGTGCTGCCTGTTTTGAAAGTTTTAAAAAGAGTATCAATATAAGAGATAGTAGGATTAAGCGCAGAAGTATCTCTTTCTTTCTGATACAATACAACAGATGCAGGTGATCCTTTAATCAAAAACTCCTTTTCATAAGTTTTATAAACATCGTACGAGCCTGCCATAGTTAAAAGCGTGCCGGTTATATCCTTGCCAGTATAAAGCACATTATAAATGTTCGAGCGAATAATGCCCAGCAACGTAATCATATCAGAAAGGATTTTCTGGGCAATCAAATCCTGGTAAACGGGTTGCAGGTAAGTATTGCTGGCAGGCGATGAATTTAGTGTATTGAGTCTTACGATTGCGTTAGTGTAATATTGCATTACCGCCGTTGCCGGGTAATTTCTTGCTGAATCAATAGCAATGCGAACTGTTTCAAGATTATCTAAAAAAGTATATTGCTCAAAATGCGAAATCAAAAGGTTCTTGATTCTTTCTAATCTTTTAATGGCACTATCAGTATGTGGGCGCTGCAGAATAATATCATTGTATCCTTTCTTTTTTAAAACATATTGATAACTGCGCCTGCGCTCCTTTTGAAGCTCATCAATAAGAATAGCAATATTCTCAGATTCGTGTATCTGTTCAATATAGTCGCCGATTAAATTTATTCTTTCCGTCTTCTCGCTATAAAGCTGATATGATAAATAAATAAGAAAGACTAAGGGGATAATGCCTATAAGCATTAATTTTATTGCGAGAGGACTTTTTCTAAAAAATAATCTCATAGAATGTGACCACCGCGCTTTAAAGTACAATGGATGAATAAGAAAGCCATGATAAAAATAATAAAAAAAAAATTCCGTTCTTCAAAAATGAATTAATTAATTAAATATATTTTTTCTTAATCTTGTAAAACATTTCTCAACACAAAAGGCTTCGATGCAATTATGAAACAGAATCTCAAACAAATCAAAATGAAAAAATATTTTATAACATTATCGGTGCTTATTTTATTAGCCGCTTGCGGCACCAACGATACAAAACAAAGTTCAGGAACTGAAAATAAAGATAGTGCATCTGTTACGGAAAAACCTGCTTCATCAGATGATGTAACTGCAAATCCTGATTATCAAAAGGGACTTGCATTAGTAGCTAAATCAGATTGCCTTACATGCCATAAAGTAAGTGAAAAGGTTCAGGGCCCTGCTTACAAAGATGTCGCAGCTAAATATGCTGGCAATGATACAGCCATTAACTATTTATCAAATAAAATAATCTCAGGCGGAAGCGGAGTATGGGGAACAATACCCATGATATCTCATCCAACACTTTCTAAAGCTGATGCAGAACAAATGGTAAAATATATTTTATTACTTAAGGGTTCGTAAATAATTTAATTATACAATACTTCAGAAGGCCGGCTCTCCTCCGGCCTTTTTAATTTATCGATGTTTGGTGGGATAAATTTCAGGCAGGCTATTTGTAATTTCGTAATGCATGGCCAATTTAATTTCATTTACTGACAAAGGACTTTTTTGCGAAAGAGGAAATTTTTATATAGACCCGTGGAAACCGGTAGAGAAAGCCATTATAACACATGGCCACAGTGATCATGCATACTTCGGACATAAGTATTATTTGTGTCATCGCTATACAAAACCAATACTGCAATTACGCCTTGGGGAAAATAATTATGAAACAATTGAATGGAAACAAACCATACAAATGAACGGAGTAAAAATTTCTCTTCATCCCGCAGGACATATCATTGGTTCATCTCAAATTCGAATCGAATATAACGGAGAAGTATGGGTTGTAAGTGGAGATTACAAAGTAGAAGATGATGGACTTAGTGGAAAATTTGAACCCATTCGATGCAATGTATTTGTAACAGAATCAACATTTGGGTTACCTATATATAAATGGAAACCACAACAGGAAATTTATAACAACATCATAACCTGGATAAATAGAAATAAAGAAAACGGCAAAACAAGTGTGCTACTGACATACAGCCTCGGAAAGGCCCAGCGGGTGTTGCAGGCCATAAAAGAAACTACTCAAACTATTTTTGCGCATGGCGCTGTTTTTAATATGCAGCAAGTGCTTATTGATGCGGGATGGAATTTAACTCCACTGGAAAGAATAACGCCGGATACCCCAAAAGATCTTTTAATGGAAACCGTAGTAATCGCGCCACCTAGCGCTGACAATTCATCATGGATGAAAAAATTTCATCCATATTCTGTAGGAATATGCAGCGGTTGGATGCAGGTGAGAGGTAATGCAAGAAGAAGAAATGTAGATGCAGGTTTCGCATTAAGTGATCATGCTGATTGGGAAGGATTGATAACAAGCGTGAAAGAAACCGGTGCAGAAAAAGTTTTTGTAACGCATGGCTTCCAATCTGCTTTCAGCAGGTATTTGAATGAAGAAAAAATTACAGTTGCCGCTGAAGTAAAAACACAATATGGTGATGAAGATGAGGAAGACATTAAACTTTCGGACGACAAGAATAAAGAAACTAACGGTGGAAGCATAAGCGAAGAAGAAACGATTATGGAAATGTAAATAATATTTATGGGGTACGAAGATCAAATAATAACAGCGGCTGAAGCACCGGGTCTGATGGAGATGTCCGGACTGGAATTATTTGCTCAATTAATAAGTGAATTAAATTCTTCTACAAAAACAAATGATAAGCTGCAAAGCCTTATTGATTATTTTGCTGTTGCACCCTCAAATGATAAAGTTTGGGTGATTGCAATCTTCAGCGGTCGCAGGCCAAGGCGGGTAGTGAGTTCAAGCCTGTTACGGGAATGGAGTGCAGAAATAACCAACTATCCGTCATGGCTGCTGGATGAATGCTATCACACCGTAGGTGATCTTGCAGAAACACTTGCATTGATTTTACCCGAAACTAAACAACTAGGACATATTAATAAAGATCTCTCGCATTATTTAGAAACTTTTATCAGCCTTGAAAAACAAGATGAATCTGTTAGAAAAAAATTTATTGTTGAGAGCTGGCAACAAATGAATCGCGACGAAAGATTTGTTTTTAATAAACTAATAACGGGAAGCTTTCGCATTGGTGTTTCACAAAAAACAATTGTAAATGCAATTGCAAAAATTGCAGACATTCCTGCATCAGTAATTGCACATCGTATAAGTGGCAATTGGGATCCTGTCTCCACGTCCTTCAAAGAATTGCTAAGTGAATCTGTTTCGGATTTTTCAAAACCTTATCCGTTTTATCTTGCTTATGCTTTGGAAGATGAACCCGAAACTTTAGGCGACCCGAATGACTGGCAGGCAGAATGGAAATGGGACGGCATTCGGGGCCAAATTATAAAACGTAACAATGAATTATTTGTATGGAGCCGTGGCGAAGAATTAATGACAGATAAATTTCCTGAGTATTATATTTTAAAAGATTTATTACCCGATGGTGTTGTAATTGATGGCGAAATAATTCCTGCAGTAGATGGAAAGCCACTACCCTTCTCAGTTTTACAAACACGCATTGGCAGAAAAAATATTGGCAAAAAGCAATTGCAGGAAGCGCCGATATGTTTTTTTGCCTATGATATTCTTGAATACAACTATGAAGACTGGCGTGAAAAATCTTTGCATGAAAGAAGAAGCAAGCTCGAAGAAATTATTATTCCTTTAAAAAATAATTCGATTCAAATTTCAGAAATCATAAATTTTTCCTCGTGGAATGAATTGGCCGAACTTAGAAAAAAATCGCGTGAAATGAACAGCGAAGGAATTATGCTGAAGAAAAAAAATTCTGATTATAAAGTTGGAAGAAAAAGAGGTGATTGGTGGAAATGGAAAATTGATCCGCTAACGATTGATTGCGTAATGATATATGCGCAAAAAGGAAGTGGCAGAAGAAGCAATCTTTATACTGATTATACTTTTGCAGTAAAAGATGGTGATAAGCTGGTTTCTTTTACAAAAGCATATTCAGGATTAACGGATAAAGAATTTGCACAGGTTGATAATTTTGTTAAGCGAAATTCACTTGAAAAGTTTGGACCTGTGCGAACTGTAAAACCACAGCTTGTTTTTGAAATTGCATTTGAAGGAATAGCTGCGAGCAATCGTCACAAAAGTGGTGTTGCCTTACGTTTCCCAAGAATGAGCCGGTGGCGGAAAGATAAAACAGTTGATGAAATCAATACCCTGGATGATTTAAAAGCAATGTTGAAAATATATGGAAAGTAA
>JBEPVC010000020.1:0-13043 GCA_041691235.1 Chitinophagaceae bacterium | reverse complement strand
CTTATCCCTAAAATTTTCAACTTAATAAAAAAATAACGTTGGAAACTTTGGTAACGTGAAAAGTTTCCATAGTTTTGCCGCCCTAATGGATATAAAAGACAGGATAAAACAAAAAGCGCATGAATTATACCGGCAGTACGGCGTAAAATCAGTTACTATGGATGAAATAGCCGCCCAGCTTGGTGTTTCAAAGAAAACAATCTACCATTCTTTTTCTGACAAAAATGAATTGGTTGATGAAGTAATTGCCGACATGCTAAATTTCAACAAGTCTTGTTGCATTGACTATCAGCAGAAATCATCAAACGCTGTGCACGAGGTTTACCTGGCAATGGATGTTTTACAAATAATATTTGATAATATGAATCCTTCCATATTATACGATATTGAACGAAATCACCCGGTAACATTTCAAAAATTCAAAGAATTTAAATACGGATTTCTTTTCCAGGCAGTAAAAGAAAATATTCAAAGAGGAAAAAAAGAAGAATTATACCGCTCTGAAATAAATCCCGAGGTAGTTGCAAAGGTTCGCCTTGAAACAATGATGCTTCCGTTTAATGAACACTTGTTTCCAAAAAATAAATTTTCACTCGTAACACTTCAGCAGGAATTAATTGAATATTACCTGTTCGGAATTGTAAGCCAGAAAGGCTATAAGCTATTAATAAAATATCAAAAAGAAAGATCTGATAGTAATCAGATTAACAAAAACGGAGTACTATGAAAATAAAAAGAGCTATAAGAATAATTTTTTGCTTTTTCTTTATGAGTTTGAGCATAACGGTTATTGGCCAGCAAAATAATGCAGCACAAACTTTTACTTTTAGTGCAAAGGATGCAGTAGACTATGCATTAAAAAATGCAGTGCAGGTAAAAAATGCATTGCTCGATATTGAGCAGCAAAAGCAAACCAACAAGGAAGTAACAGCACAAGCGTTTCCGCAAATCACGGGCAGTGGCAGTGTTAACTATAATCCAAATGTGTCTGTACAAACTTTCCCCAACTTTATAGCGCAAGGTACTTATGGTGTTCTTGTTGGCAACAATGTAAAAGATGGTAATGGAAATCCGATTGTTGCTCCATCTGATTTCGGATTAATAAACGCTGCCTTTGGAGCAAAGTATGCTGTGAGCGGAGGTGTAGATCTTGAGCAGATTTTATTTGACGGGCAGGTTTTCGTAGGCCTTCAGGCAAGAAGCGCTCTTATAAAAAATGCAGAGCTGGCAGCTGATGTTACAAAAGAACAAATAAAAGCAAACGTTTATAAAATATACTACCAGCTTGTAGTTGGCAAAAGGCAAATAGGAACTATTGAAGCAAACATTGATAATTATGAAAAATTACTTCATGATACAAAAGAAATTTATAAAAATGGATTTGCGGAAAAGCTTGATGTAGATAAAGTGCAGGTACAGCTAAACAATTTGAATACTCAAAAACTAAAAGCACAAAATCAAATTGATGCAGGAACCGCCGGTCTGAAATTTCTGATGAACATGCCTCAAAAAGACAGTTTGCTTCTTACAGATACTTTGTCAGATGAAGAATTAAAATCAAATATTCTTGATGAAGATTATAAATATGAAGACAGGAAAGAATATCAACAACTACAAACCGCTGTTAAGCTGGATCAATATAATGTAAAAAGATACCAGTTAAGTAAAATTCCTACATTAAAGCTTGCAGCAAATTATAGCAAGAGCGCCCAAAGACAACAATTTGATTTTTTTAAAGGCCCATACTTTACATCATCTTTCATAGCATTAAGATTGAATGTTCCCATTTTTGACGGTGGTGCACGAAATGCAAGAATAGCTGAGGCAAGAATTGATCTTCGTAAAACCAACAACAGTCTTGATCAATTAAAAGCATCAATAGATAATGATGTTACGCAGTCAAGATTAAATATGAAAACTGCATTGTTTACAATGGATAGCCAGGAGAAAAATATTGAGCTGGCACAAAATGTTTACAACACTACTAAATTAAAATATGAGCAAGGCCTTGGCAATAACCAGGAAATTACGCAGGCACAAACCGATCTTGTTACAGCTCAAAACAATTATTACAGCTCATTATACGATGCAATAATTTCTAAAATTGATTACTTAAAAGCAGCAGGCAAACTTTAATAAAAAAAATTATCCAACTACAATTAATCAAAATAAAATGCAAAAAATAATCAAACTAAGCTTAATCATACTATTTATGGCGGTGGCCTCATCATGCGGTGATACAAGCAAAAAAGACGGAAATACCCTTAATGATAAAAAAGCTGATCTTGAAAAACTTAAGACCGATAAAACAAAGCTTGATGATAAGATTAGCGCTTTAGAAAAAGATATTGCGAAAATCGATACAAGTGCCGCCGCAAAACAAGATGCTAAATTAGTAGCCATTACTCCTGTTACATTGCAGGATTTTAAACACTACCTGGATTTGCAGGGAATAGTTGACTCAAGAAGTATTTCTTACATAACACCCAAAACCATGGGCTTAATAACAGCCATATATGTAAAACAGGGAGATCAGGTTCATAAAGGGCAATTGATTGTTAAGTTGGATAATACTGTTGCAATGGAAAATGTAAATGCTATTCGTCAACAAACAGGAAGCTTGAAGGCGCAACTTGATCTTGCAAAATCGGTGTATGAAAGACAAAAAAATCTTTGGGATCAACATATAGGAACAGAAGTACAACTGCTGCAGGACAAAACCAATGTTGAATCTTTAGAGAATCAATTAAAAACTGTTCAGGCTAATGTGAATGCAGCACTGACTTCAGCTAATCAAAGTAATGTTTATAGCGATGTAAATGGAGTTGTTGATGAAATAACAGCACATGTTGGTGAAACCTTTACTGCGGGAGTGGGAGGTTACATTAAAATTGTAAATAAAAGCGATCTGAAAATTACAGTTACAGTTCCAGAAAATTATGCAACTAAAATACAAAAAGGAACAGCCGTTCAGGTTGAAATTCCGGATATAAATAAGTCATTCAACACAACTATTTCGTTTCTCAGTCAGTCAATAGGCACTAATTCAAGAGGCTTTGCTGCAGAGGCAAAAGTGCCAGCAGGCATCAGTTTGAGGCCCAACGAAGTTGCTCTGGTAAAAATTCTTGATTACACTGCACCTAATGCACCGGTAATAAATGTAAATACTTTACAGAATGATGAAGCTGGAAAATTTGTATTAGTCGCAGCAAAAGAGGGTGATAAATTGATTGCCAGGAAACGCAAGGTTGTTATCGGGCAAACGTATGGCGACCAGGTTGAAATAAAGCAAGGCTTACAGGCAGGCGATCAATTGATAACTGAAGGCTATCAATCAATCTATGACGGGCAATTGATAACGACTAAAGTTGCTTAATTAATTTATTATTATTTGATAAAATATCAATGTTATTCTTATGAGTGTAATGGAAAATTTAAAAAAATATAAGGAGTTTAAGCCCACGAGCTGGTCAATCAAAAATAAAACTTCCATTTACCTGGTGATAATTTTTGTATCATTAATAGGTATATACCAATTTGCAACCTTACCTAAAGAGCAATTTCCGGATATTGTTATACCCACTATATTTGTTCAAACAACTTATGTAGGTAACTCACCGCGTGATGTTGAAAACCTTGTTACCAGGCCCATTGAAAAACAATTGAAAGGTATTACCGGCGCTAAAATAAATAAGATCACCAGTACCTCTTTGCAGGATTTTTCGGCTATTACTGTTGAGTTTGAAACCAGCGTTGCAAAAGAAGTTGCTCTGCAAAAAACAAAAGATGCGGTTGATAAATCAAAAATAGATTTGCCAACAGACCTTACAGAAGATCCTAAAGTACAGGAGATAAATTTTAGTGAGCAGCCGATTATGTTTGTAAATATCAGCGGTGATTACAACATGATTACTCTTAAAAAAATTGCTGATGATGCTAAAGACAGACTTGAAGAAATATCCCAGCTTACCCGTGTGGATATTGTAGGTGCCCCTGAAAGAGAATTCCAGATTAATGTTGACAATTATAAAATGCAAAGTGCTAATGTAACTTTTGATGACATTGCCAATGCAGTTAAAGGAGAAAATGCAGATATATCCGGAGGCTTGCTCGATGTTGGCGATATGAAAAGAACCCTGCAGGTAAAAGGACAGTTTAAAAATGTATTTGACATCGAAAAAATAATTGTACGAAATACAGCAGGTGCGCCTATTTATTTAAAAGATATTGCCAACATAAAAGACACTGTTAAAAACAGTGAAAGCTATGCAAGGTTAAATGGTAAAAATGTAGTTACGCTTAGTATTGTAAAACGTGCAGGCGAAAACTTAATTGAAACATCTGATGCAGTGAAAAAAACTGTTGAAGAAATGAAGGGCAATATATTTCCGGGTAACCTTAATGTGGTAATAACAGGTGACAGAAGTATTTCCACCCGTACTTCATTTGATGACCTTGTAAATTCTATTGTAATAGGATTCATTCTTGTATTGCTCATACTAATGTTTTTTATGGGCGTAACCAATGCATTCTTTGTTGCGTTGTCTGTTCCCTTAAGTATGTTCGTCGCATTTTTATTTTTGCCAGCGGCAGCTTTAATTACCGGCTCTGATGTTACGCTGAACTTCATGGTACTTTTTGCATTGCTTTTTGGCTTGGGTATTATTGTAGATGATGCTATAGTTGTAATTGAAAATACGCACCGGATTTTTGTTGAAAATAAAGGAAAGCTAACTTCCATGGAGGCAGCAAAGATTGCTGCAGGAGAGATCTTCGTGCCCGTGCTTTCGGGAACGCTTACAACATTGGCGCCATTTTTCCCATTGCTTTTCTGGCCGGGTATTATCGGAAAATTTATGATCTACCTGCCCACCATGCTCATATTTACATTAACAGCTTCTTTAGTTGTGGCTTTTATTATGAACCCGGTATTTGCTGTAGATTTTATGAATCATCCTGATGATGAAGGAACAAAAAAGAAATCAGATATTTTTAAGCGTCCTGCATTTTGGTTACCGTTGGCATCGGGCATCCTTTTCGATTTATTCCACGTAACATTCCTGGGCAACATTCTTATTTTATTATCCATATTGGTTGTAATAAATACGTATGTGTTCGATGGATTAATTAATAAATTTCAAAACAAAGCTTTGCCTTCAATAATGCGGCGTTATGAAACTTTACTCAGATGGGCGCTTTCAGGATGGAAACCTGTCGGGCTTTTGTTAGGAACATTTGGGCTGCTGATTTTTTCCGTTGTTTTTTTTGGCATAAGAAAAGTTCCGGTAGTTTTCTTTCCCAAAGGTGACCCCAATTTTATTTATGTGTATTTAAAAATGCCTGTAGGAACCAGCGTTGATTATACAGATTCTATTACAAAAATTTTAGAAACAAAAGTTACTAATGTTATTGAACCAAATGGCAAGCCCAATCCAATTGTGGAAAGTATTATTTCTAACGTAGCAGTCGGCGCATCAGACCCCAGCAGTGGTGATAACAGTACACAGCCAAACCTCGGAAGGGTGCAGGTTTCATTTGTTGAATATGCAAAGCGGCATGGTAAATCAACAGCGCCCTATCTTGATTCAATAAGAAGCGTGGTAAAAGGAATACCCGGTGCGCAAATTGCTGTAGCGCAGGAAGCGAGTGGCCCTCCTACCGATCCTCCGATAAATATTGAAGTGCAGAGTGAAGACTTTGATAAACTTACTTCGACAGCTAAATCATTAAAATCTTACCTGGATAGTTTACAAATTCCCGGCGTGGAAGAATTGAAAATGGATGTTGATCTTACCAACCCTGAAATTACGCTTAAGGTTAACCGTGAGAGAGCCATGATAGCCGGTGTTTCAACCGCACAAATAGGACAACAATTACGCACCGCATTATTCGGAAGGGAAGTTTCTAAAATAAAAGATGGCGAAGATGAATATAAAATACAGTTGCGTAACAGCGAAGTACAGCGGCAAAATCTTACAGAATTATTGAATACTAAAATTGTGTTTAGGGATATTGCGGCAAATGGTGCAATAAAACAAATACCTATTAGCTCATTAGTAGATGTTGATTATACCAGCACTTATGGAAGTATCAAAAGAAAAAATGTAAAACGTGTTATCTCTTTATTTTCGAATGTGCTTAACGGTTATACTCCTACTGAAGTGAATGAAAAAATAAAAGATGCTATTGATAATTATCCTAAAGTACAAGCCGGGGTTACTATAACGCAAACCGGTGAAGGCGCTCAACAGGCGGAGACTGCTGCGTTTCTTTTAAAAGCATTGGTAATGGCGCTGATGATAATACTTTTTATCCTGGTAGTTCAGTTTAATTCAGTAAGTAAGTCAGTAATTATCTTAACAGAAATAGTTTTCAGTGTTATTGGTGTTCTGCTTGGTTTTGCAATAACACACATGCAAGTTTCAGTAGTTATGACCGGGTTAGGTGTAGTTGGCCTGGCGGGGATTGTGGTAAAGAATGGAATTTTGGTAATTGAATTTGCTGATGAATTACGGGGGCGTGGAATGAAAACAAGAGAAGCTGTTATAAAAGCCGGTAAAACAAGAATTATTCCTGTAATGCTTACGGCGCTTGCAGCAATACTTGCATTAATTCCACTGGCAATTGGTTTCAACATAAATTTTGTTACACTCTTTGCCGATCTTAATCCGCATATATTTTTCGGTGGAGATAGCGCTCAATTCTGGAAACCACTTTCATGGACAATTATATTCGGTCTCGCCTTTGCATTTTTCATGACGCTTATAATGGTGCCGAGTATGTATCTGATAGCTGAACGATTAAAACGCCCCATGCGCAGGCAATTCGGTGGCAGGTGGATTTCAATGCTGGGGATACCGCCACTCACTTTTATATTTATGCCATTGATGCTGGTTACAATGTTTATTCATCGTGCAAAAGCAAAAAGACTAAAAAGAAAGTTGGCAAATAAATATGATGAAAGATGGACGGGTAGTTGGTTTTAGAAAATAGTTTAGATAAATAAATTAATGCCTCACTGTTTTATAAAACCGTGAGGCATTTTTATTTTCATTTCTATATTGACATTCAGCATAATAAAATTTAACTGTATGCGTTTAATTCTATTATCAAGATTACAAAAACCTATCCTATGATCGTTAAAGAAATCGTCTGTGAACTCCTTATTGTTACCCACATCATTTTATTCATTCAATCGAGAATGGAAAAAATTAAATCCTAAAAAATAGCTGGCTGTATCTGTTTATTTTTTCTCAAATTTTTCCACTGATTTTATAGCTGAAACATTTAGAAATATTTCAGATGAATACAAAATATTTTAATTTGCATTTGCTCCCGCAAAAAAAAAATTTGTGATAAATATTTCTATTCATAACTACTTATTTATTTCTTGGGCAAAAATCAATATGGGTAATATTCCTGTTACAAATTCGTTATACAGAAAAAACGGTTCAGGAATTTTTTTAATATAGTTTTTATTACCCCAATAATTCAACATGAAAAAATCTCTTGTGTGCCTCGCCATTGCCGGCATATTTCCACATTTTTTATTTTCTCAAACTACAAACGGATTCAGTCTTTCAATGGTGAATGGCTATAATTCCTTTTTAAATAATTCGAGCCAGGATTCTGTTTTCTTTTTAAAAAGCGGAATAAATCTTGGCCTGCAGGGAACCTGGTTTAGCAACAATATTGGTATTGGAGGTAAAGCCGGGTATTTAGCCAATGCTGTAGATAATAAAAAATTATCTGACTTTGGCACCAGCCGCAAAGCTACTATCGACAGATCACAACAAAACAACAGTCCTTATAATGGCTACTATTTTATGGCCGGTCCTGCATTTAAATCTGACTTTAAAAAACTACAGGTTCATACCAGTCTTATGGCCGGAATGTATAGTGGATCTTCTTCACAAAATTTTCTTGGTGATAAGCAGGCAACAGATATAACCTATTACAAAAACGTTATTAGCAAAACATCTTCCTTTACATGGACAGCAGGCATGGGCGCCGATTATTCTTTGACATCTAATATGCAATTGGGCCTTTCAGCAGATTATCAATCTATGAAAAGAGATGTAACTAATTACGATATATTAAGAGGAAATGGAAGAGAAGCAAAAGATATAACAGGGCAGGTAAATTTTCTAAACACAGCAATCAGGTTAACGTATGTTTTTGGCGGAAGAAATCATAATGATGCACAATCTGTGGCAAAGAAGCATCTCGGAAATGTAAAGTATAACGATATCACTTTAAAAAAGTTTGCAGCCGATAACAGTGAGGCAAATTCGGAAAGGCAACGGCCCGGAAAAGTTAAGTACAATAACATCAATTTAAAACAACAGCACGATACAACTTGTAATTGCGAAAACCAGGTAATGGATGTTGTTTATCTCGAGCCTTCTGCAATAGATGTTACCTTAAATTCAATGAATGAGGCGCAGGATTTTTTAAAGACCTGTGGCGCTCCATTTAATGATGAAGAATATTTGAAAAATAAAAATAATATGCAGGGCGCAAATAATAATCCCATGTATAAAGATGGCAAAATGGAAGGCAAAAATCCATTATATCAGGAAACGGATTTTGCAATAAAAGAGAATGGTGTAAAATCAGTTATATCCCAAGGTGATGATAATGTTTATAAAAAAGAGGAATTTGCGATAAAAGAAAATGGCGTAAAATCAATTGTATCTCCACGTGATCCTTCAAGCGGAATGGCGACTGGCAGAAGAATGCATAAGCCTTTTCCGGCTTATTACGAAGAATCCACAGACACTTATGAACTCAATGGAAAATATTATATAGCCACGGCAAGAGAAGCTTCGAGCGGAATGGCAACGGGCAAAAGAATGCACCAGCCCTTTCCTGGTTTTTACAACGAAGAAACAGATATCTACGAACTTAATGGAAAATTTTATTCAGCCACGGCAAGAGAGGCATCAAGCGGCATGGCAACAGGCAAGCGAATGCACAAACCTTTCCCTGCTTATTATGATGAAACAACAAATACTTATGAGTTAAGCGGAAAATATTTTGTTGCAACAGCACGGGAAGCCAGCAGCGGAATGGCCACCGGCAAACTACTTCATTTGCATAAAGAAAATATTATTCATCGCGATATTGCTACACGCAATGTTGGGAATGTGGACGGAGATAACGAAACTGATTCTTCATACGCTGAGAATAGAAGCGGCGTAATCCTTGTCTCAGGCGCTCTGGTTGCGGACGGTGGAGTTGTTTCGATGAATACAAGGAGAACCGGCGTAATCCTCCGGGATGATAAAGGCAAACAGTTTTTTGCATTGTTCCCTGATGAAATAGATTTAAAAAAATTATCACAAACTGACGGTGGCTCTATTGCAATCAATTTTACGAAGAGCAATACCGGGCCTGTGAAATGGATGGCTCCTGAATCGCTTTCTCACAAAAATATTTCCACAGTAAACGAAGATGATCATGAAAAAACAGACAGCAGTATAAATAAGCAAGTTGTAGATAAAATTACAACTCCCCGCGATAATCCAATTGGTTTACCTGCTGGTAAAAGAATGCACAAGCCTGTAATAATAAATTACGACGCAGAAAGCAACACAATCATTGGAACTAACGGTCAGGATTATTCGGAAATACAAACTGCACTGGAAGCGAGCAGTGGAATGGCAACCGGCAAAAGAATGCACAAGCCATATTTAGTAGACTATGATGCTGGAAAGAATGTAATCGTTGATAGCCTGGGAAAAGAATACACAGAAATACAAACAGCAAGAGAGGCAAGCAGCGGAATGGCAACTGGCAAAAGAATGCACAAGCCATATTTAGTAGACTACGATGCTGAAAATAATGTAATCGTTGATAGCTTGGGACAGCAATACACAGAAGTAGTAACTGCAAGAGAGGCCGGAAGTGGAATGGCTACAGGCAAGCGAATGCATAAGCCATTTATAGTAACCGCTTATTCAGAAAATAATGAAGAAATACAAACAGCAAGAGAGGCGGGTAGCGGAATGGCTACAGGCAGGTACAAAATATCCTGCTCTCCAAATAACATTGAATACGGTGATGATGGCAGCAGAAAAATTAATGGAACATTGTATATGAATGGAATCGCCTACCCTGCAGTGTTTACTTTTAGATCTATAAATGATACGAGGAAAAACATAATGAGTGTTATTCGCTGATAAAATATTTACAGTAAACTGGCAGAAAATCTAAAGCCTACTACTCAGAATTATTTTTACAATTTATTTTCTTTTAAAACATCTTGTATTCTCTCATTAAGTGTTTCAAAGGGAGTATAACCTTGCGCAGTTAAGAAAAATTTTGTTTCACTTATTTGAATAAATACTGCCGGGAAACCAGAAACTTTTAATTGCTTGCACAAGGCGAATTCATAATATGCCCGCTCTTTGTATTCTTCATCCATAAGCTTTTCATAAAATTCTTCTGCAGGAATATTATATTTTTCAAGCAATAACCGGTATGCTTCGTCATCAGTAAGATCACGGCCTTCAAAATGCAAAGCATATTGCAAATCTGCAGCAAAGCTTACCTGCTGTTCAGGAAAATAATCTTTAAATACACACAATGCTATTGCAGGTTTTTCAGAATTTGGAAACCAATCACTCTGATCAGGATGTTTTATGTGCCATAAATAATCTTCGCCGAATTTTATTCCCGTTATTTCCTCAACACGTTTGTAAGCCCCTTCAATATATTTTGCTGTAGCGCCTATCTGCACTGGCTCTTCCGGCAATATCATTCCACCTGAAAGAACTTCAAATTCCAATTTGCTTTTATACTCTGAATTTATTTTTTTCATTACCTCGCTAAATCCATAACACCAACCACAGTAAGCGTCGTAACAGTATATTAATGTTGGAACCATAATTTTAATGCAAAATGTAAAATTCTAACCTCTTAATTCACAAAGATACCGCTCAATATATTCCTGTTTCTTTTTAAGCTTGTATTGCATTATAAATCTCGGATGCGGTAAAGGAATAATTCTCTTAAAAAATTTCATTTCACTATTTAGCTTAAAGAGATATGCGAAATTTTTTCCTTCGCCTAAACAAAAAGCAATTTCGCGGTTGATGCCAAATGCGAGTTGCTTATTCATGCAATCAATAACAAAATTCTTGATGCTGCTTTCTAATTTCTTGTCATCATAATAATTCAGATTTTTATTATTCTTTGTAAAGCCAAGCGGACTGATGGAAGAAAAATAAAATTTATTATAGAAGTTTACATCTCCTCCGAAAGCTTCAATCATTTCATAAATAAAAACAGAACTTAATTCCTGCTTTTTTAAAAAAGTATTTTCAATGCAACAAACATTTTGCAAGCGAATAGGATCTGTAAAAGGGATGCCTGTAATTCCGCCTCCGAACCTGCCGGGATTTATTCCAATGATCAATGATCTTGAATGATGATCTTCATAATATTTTTTATAGAATTTAATGCAAATGCTCATTGTTTCTTTATCAACGAAAGGATTCATCACCTCAATATCATGGGGCAGCTTTACAGAGAAATATAGCTGGTTGATAAATTTAATTATGTTGTCTGCAAATGTCGGAGAATAAACCGTTCTAGTTGGTTGCAAGTTTTTGTTCAATTCTTCCTGGTTTTTTTCTTGAGGTTACTTCTTCAAATCTCGCATCATAATCGCTTCGCATTGTTCCCATCCATCTGTCCCACCAGGTAAAATACAAACCGTAATTGCCTTTAAAGTACTGGTGATGCTGGTTGTGGTTTACAGATGTGTTTATCCATTTTCCAAACCAATGCTTATTAAATCCATTGGGGTATAATTCATAACCTAAATGTCCGTACACATTATACACAATCATAAGGAAAAAGAATATTAAAAGATGAAGGGAATTAACCGGCATTGTAAAAAGAAAGATGACAAAAATTCCTGCTTCTGCTATCGCTTCCAAGGGATGAAACGCATAAGCAGCCCATGGCGAAGGATTAGTGGAATGATGATGCACTAGATGAAAAATTCTGAATAATTTTTTGTGATGCATCAACCTGTGAATCCAATAAAAATATGCGTCATGAATAAGAAACATTAAAGGAAATGCCGCAAAAAAATAAAACCATCCATGCACAGAAATATTTTTATAAAAAAATGTGTGTCTCGAAATAGGCGGATAATGCAAAACCGTAAGTGGTACCAAAGCAAAAATGCTAATCGTCATGATTGAGTAGCTAATCTCTCTTACATAGTCTTTTAGTTTCGGATAGCGTTGTTGCAGCTTTTTATAACTGAGTCGATGCTGCAACAAAAGATAAAAGAGCACAAAGGAAATTCCGGCAACAAGAAAATACCTGCTGCCGATCTTTTCAAAATAAAAAAAGTAATTTCCCCAGTTCATTTCAAAATTTTTAATGCGCTTCCAGCCAGTTATCGCCAACACCAATTTCTGCGTCTGCGGGTACACCGTTAGGAAGCGATAATGCGTTTTGCATACATTCAATAATAATAGGTTTTATTTCATCAACCTCACTTTTATGCGCATCAAACACAAGCTCATCATGCACCTGCATAATCATTTTTGATTTAAACTCCTTCTTTTTAAACTGCTCATGAATTTTAATCATGGCTAATTTTATCATATCGGCGGCGGTTCCCTGTATGGGTGAGTTGATAGCGTTGCGTTCTGCATAGCCACGTACTGTCCAGTTAGAAGAGTTGATATCTTTCAGCCAGCGTTTGCGGCCCATCAGCGTTTCCACATAACCGTTAGCTTTGCAAAAAGCGATGGTTGTGTCCATGTATTTCTGAATGTTTGCGAATTCTTTTTTATACGCTTCAATAATTTCCTTCGCTTCTGATCTGCTTACGTTAATATTTTCCGCCAGCCCGAAAGCGCCCTGCCCGTAAATGATTCCAAAGTTTACGCTCTTGGCCTTATAACGCATTTCTTTTGTAACATCTTCTTCTGCCACATTAAAAACTTTTGCAGCAGTGGCGGTATGAATATCTTTTTTTTGCTTAAATGCATCAGCCATAGCAGGGTCACCGCTTA
>JBEPVC010000019.1:0-13299 GCA_041691235.1 Chitinophagaceae bacterium | reverse complement strand
TCTGCAAGCATCGGAACTTTATTGCTGATGGTTTGAAAATCATCAATCGTTAATGGCACATCAACACTTTTTGCCATCGCTATCAAATGCAACACAGCATTGGTGCTTCCGCCCAAAACCATTACAACTGTTATTGCATTTTCAAATGCTTCACGCGTCATAATATCTTTTGGTTTAATATCCTTTTCAAGCAATAATTTTATCGCATCTCCGATTGCGGCACATTCTTTTTGCTTATCCTCACTTAATGCAGGATTGCTTGATGAATTCGGCAAACTCATACCCAATGCCTCAATCGCGCTTGCCATTGTATTTGCAGTGTACATGCCGCCGCAAGCGCCTGCACCCGGGCAAGCATTGCGAACAATTTCTTTAAAAGTTTTTTCATCAAGATTACCCATTATCTTTTGCCCCAATGCTTCAAAAGTTGAAACAATATTCAGATCTTCTCCGTTATAACGGCCAGGCGCAATTGTTCCGCCATACAACATTATTGAAGGGCGATTTAATCTTCCAATCGCCATTATACAACCCGGCATATTTTTATCGCATCCGGGAATAGCAACAAGGCCATCATAATATTGAGCACCCGCATTTGTTTCAATGCTGTCTGCAATTACATCGCGGCTTACTAAACTATAACGCATGCCATCAGTGCCCATGCTTATTCCATCACTCACGCCAATCGTATAAAAACGCAGACCCAGCATACCTTCCACATCATTTACACTTTTACGCACAGCCGTTGCCAAATCATTCAAATGCATATTACAAGGATTGCCGTCCCAACCCATACTTACAATGCCAACCTGTGCTTTCTTAAAATCTTCTTCTTTAAAACCAATTGCATAATACATCGCCTGTGCAGCAGGTTGTGTTTCATCCTGGGTTAATGTTTTTGAATATTTGTTTAATTCTTTCATGCTAATATTTGTGTAGAGATGTATTCTTTTTCTATAACAGTGTTCTTATATGCCTGCTGAATTTTGATTCCCAGTGTTTTATTCCATTGCTTTTTGAATAAAACATTATCAAGCTTTTCAATACCAATTACTTCAGCGGCGGTGCCACAAAAAAATGCACTGTCTGCACCATGTATTTCACCGGGAGTAATTTGCTTTTCTATAACGGGAACATCTAAACGCTCACATAATTGCAAAATAGTAGCTCTTGTAATACCAGGTAAAATATGCCCCGGCTGCGGCGTATATAGCACACCGTTATTTTCAAGAAAAATATTTGCACCCGGGCCTTCAGCAATAAATCCATTTTCATCAAGCAGTAATGCTTCATCGTAACCTTTTGCTTTTGCTTCCTGGCTTGCCAATATGGAATTTACATAATGGCCCGTAGCTTTTGCTTCAATTTTAAAAGCTTTTGAATTAGGCCTTTGAAAAGAAGAAGTCATCACACTTAATAGTTTTTCTCCGAGAAACGGTTGCATTTCCCATGTTTCAATTACTATAAAAGATTCTTTGTTTAAATTAAAGCCCATATTGGCCGGTGCATATACTAACGGCCTTATGTACGCGTTTTGAAGATTATTTTTGCGTAATACTTCATAGCTTGCTTTTATCAATTCATCATTGCTCCATGTGTAAGGCATATTGAGCGAGCGGGCAGAGTTTCTTAATCTTTCAAAATGCTCAGTTTCTTTAAAAATCTTAGTTTCCCCCGCTTCTGTTTTATAAGAACGAATGCCTTCAAAAACCCCATAACCGTAATGAAGTGTTTGAGAGTATAAATCTATTTTTGCTTCTGATGCCTTTACTATTTCGCCATTGAAATAAATAAAAGTGTTGTTGTTGTAATACATAAAAATCATTTTTAAGATCAGATGGGTTTAAAATAAAAAACCCGCCTTTTTCGGAGGCGGGTTATACTTAATTAATTTTTTTAAACAGTAAGTCCTCCTCCAATGGCCAGGGGTATAATAATGACGATGACAACAATAATAATTGCTGAAATATTTTTGAAGCCATTATAAAGTTTGCCTTTCAACATAGAGAAAAAATGTTAAGCAAACTTAGCATACTCCTTATAAAAAACAAAGAACTTTTTTAAATAATCGTCGTCTTGCCAAAAGCAATATTCTTCACATTGATATTTGCAGGAAGATCATTGCTTATAAAATCACTTACAAATTCTCCGATAGTAGATGTAAAATGCGGGTTCACAGGATCTATATCTCTCGACACAAATCCGTTTGCCAAAGTCCACGCAACTGCCTCACGAACTTCTGCAGCTTCTTCCCTCAAATCAAAATGATCAAGCAACATAGCTGCAGATAAAATAGAACCAACGGGATTTGCAATATCTTTTCCTGCAGCCTGCGGATATGAACCATGAATAGGCTCGAATAACGCTGATGAAACACCGATAGACGCAGATGGCAACAATCCCAGCGACCCACTGATAACGCTTGCTTCGTCACTTAAAATATCACCAAACATATTTTCAGTAAGCATTACATCAAACTGTTTTGGATTAACAATTATCTGCATAGCAGCATTGTCAACAAACATATAATCCACTTTAACATCAGGGTAAGATGCCGATAATTCCTGGACAGTCTTTCTCCACAATCTTGATGTTTCCAAAACGTTTGCTTTATCAACAAGCGTTAATTTTTTTCTTCTTTGTTGTGCGGCTTTAAAAGCGAGATGTGCTATTCTTTCTATTTCATTTTTGCTATAAACACAAAGATCAGAGGCTTCTGTTCCTTCAGCATTCAATTCTTTTTTTCCGAAATAAATTCCACCAGTAAGCTCACGATAAATTATAAAATCAACATTGACTAATTGCTTTTCTTTAAAAGGCGAAAGATGATGCAATGCTTTATAAGTTGATATGGGCCGAATGTTTGCAAATAATTGCAGCTCTTTTCTAATTCTTAATAACCCTTGCTCAGGCCGCACTTTTGCTGAAGGATCGTTATCGTATTTTGGATGGCCTATTGCTCCAAATAAAACAGCATCACTTTGCATGCAGATGTCAATTGTATGCTGCGGCAAAGGATCTCCTGTTTTGTCAATAGCAACTGCGCCCATAAGGCCATAAGTGAAATCAAAATTGTGCTGATATTTTGTGGCAATAGCATTCAATACTTTTATTGCCTGGTGCGTAACTTCTGGCCCAATTCCATCTCCGGGTATAACGGCAATCTTCTTATTCATTTTTATTCTAAATATTTTCTGTTTTGCTATACTTTGATTCTTTCTTTTAAATATTTAAGACAACTTTGCCTCAAATTCTTCTATCGCCTTTATGTTGCTTATTAAATAATCAATATCATCGTAGCCGTTTAAAAGGCAGGTTTTTTTATAATTATTGATATCAAATTTTCCCTGTTCGCCTGTTGCATCAATTGTGATGGTTTGCTTATCAACATCAATAGATAAGGTAGATGTATTATCAAGACTAAATATTTTTTGTAGAAAATCATCAGTTACCTGAACCGGCAATAATCCATTGTTCAATGCATTGTTCTTAAAAATATCTGCAAAAAAACTTGACACAACTATAAAAAATCCGTAATCAAGAATTGACCAGGCTGCGTGCTCGCGGGAAGATCCGCAACCGAAATTTTTACCTGCTACCAAAATTGTTCCCTTATATTCCGGCTTGTTCAAATTAAAATCTGCTTTCGGATTATTCTCATCATCATTATTATAGCGCCAGTCGCGAAAAAGATTTTTGCCAAAGCCGTCACGTGTTGTTGCTTTTAAAAATCTTGCAGGAATTATTTGATCGGTATCAATATTTTCCATCGGAAGCGGAACAAACGTGCTATGTATTTTTTTTAATGGCTGCATACTTTTAATTTAATAATTCACGAACATCGGTGATAACACCGGTAATTGCGGCGGCGGCGGCGGTAAGCGGGCTTGCCAGCAAAGTTCTTGCACCGGCGCCTTGTCTTCCTTCAAAGTTTCTGTTACTGGTAGAAATACAATATTCACCTGCCGGAATTTTATCTTCATTCATACCGAGACAAGCGCTGCAACCAGCCTGCCTTATTTCAAATCCGGCTTCATTGAAAATAACATCAAGGCCTTCAGCTACTATTTGTGCAGCAACCTGCTGCGAACCCGGCACTATCATAACTTTCACGCTATCGCTTTTCTTTTTTCCCTTTATAACGGAGGCCACTAGACGCAAATCTTCAATTCTTGAATTGGTACAACTTCCAATAAAAATATTTTGAACCGGCATACCTTTTAATTGCTGTCCCGATTTCAGGCCCATGTACTGCAAAGCTTTTATAATATTTTTTCTTTCGCCCTCATCAGCTATGGTTTCACTCACGGGAACAAATCCGTTTATTGAAATTCCCAATCCGGGATTGGTTCCATACGTTATCATCGGCTCAATATCTTTTGCATCAATATTTATTTCAAGATCAAACGAAGCATCTTGGTCTGTATATAATTTTTCCCATTCTTCCAATTTCTTCATCCATTCCTCACCCTTCGGTGCAAACTGTCTTCCTTTAATATATTCAAAAGTTGTTTCATCAGGTGCTATCATTCCGCCTCTTGCGCCCATTTCAATGCTCATATTACAAATGGTCATTCTTGATTCCATTGAAAGATCACGAATAGCAGAACCAGCGTATTCAACAAAGTAGCCAGTAGCGCCGCTCGCAGAAATTTTTGAAATGATGTAAAGAATAATATCTTTTGAAACAACTCCTTTATTCAAACTTCCATTTACATTAATGCGCATAACCTTTGGTTTCGTTTGCAAAATGCATTGAGTTGCAAACACCATTTCAACTTCACTTGTACCAATACCGAATGCGATAGAACCAAATGCACCATGCGTTGAAGTGTGACTATCGCCGCAAACGATGGTCATGCCAGGCTGGGTAATTCCAAGCTCGGGCCCTATAACATGTACAATGCCCTGGTAAGGATGCCCGAGCCCGTATAATTCAACATGATGCTTTTTACAATTTTCAATTAATTGATCAACCTGTAATCTTGAAAGCAAATCTTTAATTGGAAGATGTTGATTAATAGTTGGCACATTGTGGTCTGCAGTAGCAACAATTTTATCAGGCCTTAAAATCTTTATACCTCTTTTTTCAATGCCTGCAAAAGCCTGCGGACTCGTTACTTCGTGAATAAAATGCTTATCAATATAAATAACATCAGGTCCGCCAGGTATTGATTGTACCAAATGCTTTTCCCAGATTTTTTCAAATAATGTTTTTCCCATTTCCTCTTTTTAAAAAAGTGGGGGAACAACCCCCCACGTACATAAAACTAAACGCATGAAACTAAGTTGTCAATAAACTTTTTTGTTGGTAAGCTTTGGCCAGGCCTGAAAGATCCTGGTCTTCCACTTCTTTTTTACTATCAGCTACCTGCAAAAATTTATCGTATAATACATCTACATCGTTGCGGTTAAACTGGTAACCCAGCTTTTGAAAGCGAAAAGCAAGCGCACTGCGTCCACTCCTTGCAGTTAGTACAATTTTTGAGCTGTCAGCGCCAACTTCCTCCGGTGCAATAATTTCGTATGTTAATGCATCTTTTAAAAATCCGTCCTGGTGAATTCCTGAAGAATGTGAAAAAGCGTTACTACCAACAATTGCTTTGTTTGGTTGAACGGGCATCCGCATTACATCAGACACTTTCCTGCTTAGTGGATTTAATTGTGTTGCATCAATATTGGTATAAAATTCCAAATCTTTATGTTGTTTAATAATCATCACAACTTCTTCAAGAGAAGTGTTGCCGGCTCTTTCACCTAGCCCGTTCATGGTACATTCAATTTGCCTGGCACCACCGATAATGCCCGCAATTGAGTTTGCTGTTGCAAGTCCTAAATCATTATGGCAGTGGCAGGAGATGACTGCTTTATCAATGTTTCCTACATTGTTTACTAAGTAAGCAATCTTTTCACCATATTGATAAGGAAGACAATATCCTGTTGTATCAGGAATATTAACGGTAGTAGCGCCTGCTTTTATTACAGCCTCAATTACCTGAGCCAAATATTCGTTATCAGTTCTTCCAGCATCTTCAGCATAAAATTCAATATCATCCGTAAAATTCCTGGCCCATTTTACACATTGAATTGCTCTTGCGAGAATAACTTCGCGTGTTGAATTGAACTTGGCTTTAATGTGAAGGTCAGAAGTTCCAATTCCGGTATGAATGCGCGGGCGCCTGGCATATTGAAGCGCTTCTCCGGCAACTTCTATATCTTTTTGCACTGCACGTGTTAAAGCGCAAACAGTTGCGTTTGTAATGCTTTTTGAAATTTGAACTACTGAAGAAAAGTCTCCCGGGCTTGAAATAGGAAAGCCTGCTTCTATAACGTCAACGCCTAAGTGCTCTAGATCCAATGCAAGCTCAACTTTTTCTTTGGTATTAAGCTTGCAACCCGGTACTTGTTCTCCGTCGCGAAGAGTAGTGTCAAAAATGGTTATCTTATTCATAGCAAAAAAGATTAAGGATTAGGTTTAAAAAATAGTAATCAAAACAAACGGTAGCGAAGAAACCGCGGGTATTTAAAGCAAATCGTTTAATGCACCCATTTAAGATTATCTAAAATTCTTAAAACCATTTAACAATCAATTGTTTCTGTACTATGAAAGTAAATTATCTTATAGAAAGAAATTAATCTAAAATAGCAGAAATTTACATTGCCGAAAGGAATAGCAATTTCTCTAAAGTACTGTTACCACTGCTATTCCAGCTAAAATTAATACGATGCCCAACAGGTCAACAGATGCTGTATTTCAACTGATTCATTCACTTTTAAAGTCGGAAAAGAGGAATTTCAAGCTATATATTCAAAGAAACACATCTAACAATGATTTAAAAATTGTGCAGCTGTTTGATGCTTTAGACAAAATGAAAGAGTATGATGAAAAAGAATTAGTAAGCAAAACAAGATCAATAAAAAAAGGACAGCTTTCTAACATGAAAGCTCATTTATACAAACAGATTCTTGCCAGCCTTCGCGTATTGGAAAGCAATGAAAACATTGACATCCGCTTGCATGAACAACTAGACTTCGCAAGAATTTTATACAATAAAGGCCTTTACCTGCAAAGCCTGAAAATATTGGATAAGGTAAAAGAAAATGCGAAGGCTCATAACCAGGTAAGCTTTCTTATTGAGGTTTTATTTCTTGAAAAGAAAATAGAATCGTTGCACATAACCAGGAGCATGCAGGATAGGGCAGATGCTTTAACTGATGAAACGAATAAAACTAATGACCGGCTTATAAGAGTAACAAAACTTTCAAACCTTGCTTTGCAATTGTATAGCTGGTATATAAAAAACGGCCATGCACGAAATAAAAATGATGAAAAAGAAGTAGAAAATTATTTTCATGAACATTTAACGCAAGAGCTACAGAAGCCACATGGATTTTATGAAAAAATGTATTACAGCCAAAGCTATTGCTGGTATGCATTTATTCGCCAGGACTTTTTAATGTATTACCGCTATACACAAAAATGGGTTGATCTTTTTACAGAAAAACCAATGATGAAAGAAATTGAAACAGCCAATTATATAAAGGGACTTCACAATTTATTGAATGCGCACTTCACTTTAAGAAATTACCCAGGCTTTGAAAAATCATTAAAGCTTTTTGAAGAATTCAGGGAATCGGATATTGTAAAACAAAATAATAATAACCGGGTACAGGTTTTTGTATATCTCTACATTGCCAAAATAAATCAACATTTTATTGAAGGAACTTTTAAAGAAGGATTAGAAATTGTCGCAGATATAACACAACAACTAAATGAGTTTAGCATATATCTTGATCATCACCGGATACTTGTTTTTTATTACAAGATTGCTTCACTTTATTTTGGCGCAGGAGATTATGATACAACAATTGATTATTTAAATAAGATAATAAACTGGAAAGTAGATCTGCGGAATGATTTGCAATGCTACGCAAGATTGCTTCATCTCATTTCTCATTATGAGCTGGGTAATTTTCAATTGCTGGAATATCTTATTAAATCTGTGTATCGCTTTATGGCAAAAATGCAAAACTTAAGTTTGGTTGAAGAAGAGATGTTTAAGTTTCTGCGCAAATCATTTTATTTATCTGCAAAAAAATTACAGCCCGAGTTTGAAAAACTTTTAGACACAATTAAGCAATTTGAAAAAAGTAAATTTGAGACAAGAGCATTTGCCTATCTCGATATTTTATCCTGGCTCGAAAGTAAAGTATATAACAAGCCTGTCTATGAAATAATCAGGGAAAAATATTTATCAGGAAAAAGAAAAAGCAGTAATAACACATAAAATAGAACTTTAATAATTTGCAATTCCAACACCCTTCGTAATACTGGACATAATAAAATCTCACAAAAGTTAATCACGCTTGTTTTTGTAATTTCCGTATATTGAATTTTAGCAGGAATTCTTTATGAGTCAAAATCAACTACTACAATCATACGAGGAACAGGACCGGGTTTGGGATGAAATGTTTAGCAAAGGCGATGTTCGTTCTTCTTATAAAAATTTTGTTTCTGCAATTGCTGATTTGCCTTCTGCTGAAATGACGCGTAAAGATGAGATGGCTAAAAAGCTTTTTATGAGCCAAGGCATTACATTCACAGTATATAGCAGCGGCGAAGGCATTGAAAAAATATTTCCGTTTGATATTATTCCAAGGATTATTACCAGTGAAGAATGGGCATTGATAGAGGCTGGGCTGAAACAAAGATTAAAAGCATTAAATGTTTTTTTAAAAGATATTTATAACAGCCAATTTGTAGTACACGATGGAATTATACCGGCGCAGCTTATTTATTCATGCCCGAATTTTTTAAGAGAAATGATGAATGTAAACGTGCCTTTTGATGTTTATACACATGTATCCGGGGTTGATTTAATAAGAGATGATGATGGAAAATTTTATGTGCTGGAAGATAATCTGCGCACACCTTCGGGTGTATCTTATATGCTGGAAAACCGCAGCATTACTTATCGCATTTTTCCTGATTTGCTTCCTAAAAATAATGTACGATCTGTAAAAGAGTATCCTGATCTTTTATATAAAAATTTACTCGCATTAAGTAACCGCCAGATAAGCAATCCTACCGTAGTTTTATTATCGCCCGGAATTTATAACTCTGCATATTTTGAACACACAACTCTTGCAAGGCTTATGGGTATTGAACTGGTGGAAGGAAGGGATTTAATTGTAGATAACAATCACGTGTACATGAAAACTACAAAGGGATTGAAGCAGGTAGATGTTATTTATCGCAGGGTTGATGATGAATTTATAGATCCGCTGGTGTTCAGGCCCGATAGTATTTTGGGAGTTCCCGGTATTTATTGGGCATACCGCAAAGGAAATGTTGCTATTGTAAATGCAATGGGAAATGGCGTTGCAGATGATAAAGCCATTTATAGTTATGTGCCGGAAATGATTCGCTATTATTTAAATGAAGAACCAATTTTAAAAAATGTGCCTACTTATCAACTGGCAGATGAGGATAGCAAAAACCATGTATTTGAAAATATGGATAAAATGGTAATTAAGCGAACCAACGAATCGGGCGGATATGGAATGTTGATGGGAAATATTGCGAGCGAAGAAGAAATGCAAAAGTTTAAAAACGCCATTAATGCGGAGCCAAGAAATTTTATTGCGCAACCTATAATCAGTTTATCGTCTACCCCGTGTTATATAAATGGAATTCTGCAACCGCGTCGTGTTGATCTTCGGCCGTTTGCTTTGTATGGCCCCGAAGGAATTAATATTGTGCCGGGTGGGTTAACAAGGGTTGCGCTGAAAGAAGGATCGATGGTTGTAAATTCATCGCAGGGTGGCGGAAGTAAGGATACGTGGGTGCTGGCATGAGTTAAGCCTCAACCCCTCTCCGAAGGAGAGGGAAAGAAATTTTATAAACTCTTTTTTAAAGAAAAATATGTTAAGCCGCGTTGCAGATACAATTTATTGGTTAGGCAGGTACATGGAAAGAACCAATGGCATGCTACAGGTAATACTTACCCAATACATTTCATCACAGGATGAAGCAAGCGAATTTATCTGGCGGCCTCTTTTAAAGATTTACGGTGAGCTGTCTGAAGATGAAATTAAAAAAATTGAGTCGAGTTCTCCGAAAGCGCTTGAATACATGATTTTCAACCCAGCCAACAGTGCATCTGCATATAATAATGTAATGTTTTCGAGAGAAAATGCAAGAAGCATACAGGATCATATTTCAAAAGAAGTTTGGCAATGCCTTAACGATTATTATCACTTTATACGAAAGGAAGAATTAAAAAAAGAAATCGGTGCATCTGATCCTGTTTCTGGAATCGATCTCTTAATAAAAAATGGCCTGCTATTTACCGGAACAGTTGATAATACTATGACACGGGATGAAGGATTTACTTACCTGAATATTGGCAAATTTCTGGAAAGATCAATTCATTCATGCGATATCACCAGGATAAAAATGAATGAGTTCAGCAATCAACAGGATGCGTATGGTGCGCCAAACCTGAGATATTTGTTATATTCTCTTTTTGGTTTTGAAATATACTTAAAAAACTATAAGGGCAATTTCAATACAAAAAATGTTTTGGATCTTATTTTATACAATACTGATTTTCCACATTCAATATTATACAGCCTTGAAAGATTGTACAAATATTTTGAAAGGTTAAGGCCCGAAAGCCTTCCTGAAAATTATGATCGCCTTGAATATCTTATTGGCCGTACAACGAATAATATTAAATACAGCAATGCAACAGAAAATAACATACAATGGCTTGATGGTTTTCTTTTCCAGATGAGAATGGATATTTTTGAAATTGGCACAGCTTTCAGTAAATATTATTTTGGAAATACTTAATTATAAAAAATGCCTTCATACAATATTAAACACATTACCCGCTATTCGTATTCATCAACCGTTATTGATTGCACCAATCAAATTATGCTGTATCCTATTATTGATGCGCAGCTTGAAGTAAGGGGCCATGAAATAAAAATTTCTACAAACCCCGCGCTTGAAACATTTGTAGATTATTTTGGAAATCATATCGGCGTCTTTTCAATTATAAAACCGCACAATGAGCTTTTAATAGAATCAATAGCAAATGTTATTACAAAGCCCATTATATTACCCACAGATGATATGAACGCACATGAACAATGGAATTATTTGAGAAGCCTCAAAATGCATCCGGCATATATGGATTTTCTTATACAACAAATTTTTAGTTCATCAGATGAAGTAAAAAAAATTCTTCAAAATGAAATAAGTGAAGAAAAAACTCCTTTACAAAATGCAATATTTCTTTCAGAATATGTTTATAATAATTTTACTTACAAGAAAGGAATTACGAATGTGGAAACCAAAACAGATGAAGTGTGGCAACTAAAAGCCGGCGTGTGCCAGGACTTTGCGCATATATTGCTCGTTTTCTTACGCATGTTTGAAATTCCATCTCGATATATCAGCGGGTATATTTGTCCAAAGGATAAAGAAATGCGCGGTGAAGGTGCAACGCACGCCTGGGTGGAAGCATATATTCCTAATTACGGTTGGCTCGGCCTTGATCCAACAAATAATTGCATTGTGAATGACCGGCATGTACGGCTTGCCACGGGAAGAAACTTTTCTGATTGTACTCCTGTAAAAGGGACCTACAAAGGATCCGGAGAACATACCCTCGAAGTTTCGGTTGAAATAAAAAATGGTACTACTAAAAAATCAACAGAGAAAGAAGCCTTACCTAAATTCAGCTACCAGTCAAAAAATCCGGGAGAACCTATAAACTCCTACCGCTATTACCTTGAAGTGCAACAAAAGCAACAGCAACAGCAATAGCTGAATTTATTTTAATTAGTTTTATTCAATGCTATTGAAACAAAAATTATTAAAAATATTAGCATGAGTTACAAAGCAGATGGCAACCGCTACAATAAAATGAAATACCGCCGCTGCGGAAATAGCGGAATAAACCTTCCACTAATTTCATTAGGCTTGTGGCACAACTTTGGCGAAATTGATGACTTTGAAAATTGCAGGAATATTTTACGAACCGCTTTCGATAATGGCATTACACATTTTGATCTCGCGAATAATTATGGCCCTCCTAACGGCGCCGCCGAAACGAACTTCGGGAAAATATTAAAAAAAGATTTTAAATCATATCGCGATGAAATGATCATTTCATCGAAGGCAGGCTGGAAAATGTGGGATGGGCCTTATGGAGATTGGGGTTCAAAAAAATATTTGGTGGCGAGTCTTGATCAAAGCTTGCAAAGAATGGGGTTGGATTATGTAGATATTTTTTATCATCATCGCCCAGATCCGCAAACGCCATTGGAAGAAACAATGTCGTCGCTTGATTTGATTGTTCGGCAGGGAAAAGCGTTGTATGTAGGCATATCGAGTTATAAATCTGAAGAAACAACAAAGGCCATCGAAATATTAAAACGCCTCGGCACTCCTTTGCTTATTCACCAGCCAAGATATTCCATGCTCGATCGCTGGGTTGAAGATGGATTATTAGATGTATTGGGGAAAGAAAAAGTTGGCTGCATTACATTCTCTTCACTAGCTCAAGGCATACTCACCAATAAATATTTAAAGGGAATTCCAAAAGATTCCAGGGCCGGCCGACATCTTGAAAATGGGGCCATTACTGAAAACCAGGTAACAGATAAAGTAATCGAAAAAGTAAAAAAATTAAACAAGCTTGCTTCGGAAAGAAAACAAACGCTTGCCCAGATGGCGCTTGCGTGGATATTGAAAGATGAGCGAATTACTTCGGTAATTCTTGGAGCAAGCAAGCAAAAGCAGGTAACCGACGCCGTTAGTTCAATTGATAATTGTTCTTTTAGCATAGAAGAACTGGAAAAAATTGAAGACATACTTAAGTGATTACCTTTCTTTAGAAATTTATCAAAAGCCATTAGTGTTTTTTAAAAATTACTATTCCCCCAAAACCCTTTATCATAGTATTTCTACGGCGATATCCACGGTTTCTACGCAACGTTAAAAAGTGCATTTAAAAAAGATGCTAACAAGGGCAATTATTAGCCCTTCCCTCCGTTAATCATATTATCTGATTATCTCCAAGTTAAAAAATTCACACAATCAATTAACGTGGCACTAATGAAAAAACAAAAGGAAAAAACAACTATTTTATTTGTAAATAAGAACCCGAAGGCCTTAAAGCCTATGCAAATTTCAAGCAGCCTGCTGCTGAATTGGAAGAAATATGCGGCGGCGCTCACTCTCGTTTTTTGTATCCTGATCGCTGCAATAGTTTACCTCACTAA
>JBEPVC010000018.1:0-13544 GCA_041691235.1 Chitinophagaceae bacterium | reverse complement strand
AGAGCATCTGCCTTACAAGCAGAGGGTCCGCGGTTCGAACCCGTGTGCTCCCACACAATACAGGAAAGGGTTTCAGCGAAAGTTGAAACCCTTTTTCATTTCTCGGTTTAAACATGGTTTAAACATCTTTAAATTCAAAAATCCATTGCCATTATCTATATTGAGAAGCATAACCCATAACTGTACAAATATCTCCAGTGAGTAAAGCCAACTCAGTGTTACAACTTGTCCGCAATCTAGCTCTTTGGAAACATTTTGAAAAACAAGCAAAGAAAAAACAAATTGATTTAGTTTCCTCTGCATTGGCCTATACCGTCCCACTGCTAGAACGTTATACGAAAGCCTTCCCCATATATACATTACATAATCAAACCCATGTTCAAAATATTATAAAACTAATGGGCGAATTGTTGGGAAATGACCTCAAAAAACTTTCTGCCCTGGAATGTGCTATTCTTTTACTAAGTGCAGCATTTCATGACATAGGAATGACTTTTAATGCCTCCGAATTTGCCAATATTACCAAGGAAGAAGAATTTAAAATATTTTTAGATTTAACCCCTGAAGCCAAATTAAAATTTGAAAAAAATAATAAAGTTGCAACTAAAGATTTAATAGAATGGTATTGTCGTTATGCACATGCAAAAAGAGTATGGATTTTTTTACATGCTTTCGATAAAAATACTAGTTTAAGTTGGAAGAATCTACCATTCCTAAATCAACTCGGATTTGTCTGTGAAAGTCATATTGAAGGAGTAGAATATATAAGAAATAATGATTCAAAATTTGATACAAATTTTTTAGGTAAATGTGATCTTATCTTTTGTTGCATTATTCTCAGACTAGCAGATATTCTAGATTTTGATAGTTCTAGAAGCCCAAAAAGCGTATATGATTTTCTAGAAATTGACAAGCCAAAAAATCAAGCTGAATCAATAAGTCGTGATGAATGGAATAAACATTTAAATTCTAAAGGATTTGAGCTAATAAAATTAAAATCTAAAGTTAGTTTATCTTTTTCATCTTCCCCACCCCATCCATATATAGAAGTCGGAATAAGAAAATATATAAAAAATGTAAATAATGAGTTGGACGCTTGCAATTGGCTCCTAAAATTTACATCTGATCGATGGAAATCTTTTACACTACCAGATAAAGTTGACACAAGAAATATTTTAAGTAAAAACTATAAATCTGGAAATTATCATTTTAGTCTTTCGGAAGATAAAATATTGAATCTGTTAACAGGTGACAATCTATATAACGATGACTTTATCTTTTTAAGAGAACTAATACAGAATGCAATAGACACTTCCAGATACAGAGAATTTATTGAGCGATTAACGGATTCTTCCTTTAAAGCCGAACCAATTCTAGTGAGTATGTTTGTAGATTTGGAAGGTTATAAATGGATCCAAGTAGAAGATTTTGGAATGGGAATGGATGAAGATATTATAAACAATAATTTGCTGAAGAAAGGAGAATCATTTTATAATTCACCAAGATTCGAATTGGATAAAATTAAAATTAAAGATAAATCTAATAGAGATTTTTTTCCAATAAGTCGTTTTGGAATTGGCCTGTTATCATGTTTCATGGCAGGCGATAAAATCGAAATTAACACTAGACCACTTAACGAACATCCAAATGTAGAAGGATTTCGGCTTACCGTTGAGGGAAGAAATAGCTTTTTTGTTTTTCAGTCCAAAAATGAAAAACATGTGCCATCTAAAATGCCCTCTAAATATTCAGATTCCCCATCGTACAGAAATTATACCGGTACGACAATAGCAGTAAGAATAAAAACAAGTAAAGAATATGAGGGCTTCGACCTTAACAAATATTTGGAGGATTTTATAATATGTTCACCTATACCTATCAAGTATAATGGAAGTTTTATTGGAGGGGATTTTGATTCTATACTTAAACAACACTGGATAAAAAGACATACAATCAAAATTGACCAAATTTTTGTCGAAAGAGCTGAATTGTTTTTTGATTTAAAATTTAGAAACGGAATTGATTTAGAATTAATACCTATTGACATAACTTCTAATTCTGGTGACCCTAATTTGCAAGGGCAGCTCCTAATTATCAAAATAAATATTATAGAACCACCAGAATCCCTCGATTT
Organism: Chitinophagaceae bacterium; assembly: GCA_041691235.1. GTDB lineage: Bacteria > Bacteroidota > Bacteroidia > Chitinophagales > Chitinophagaceae > Ginsengibacter. The sequence continues at coordinate 11,410 of JBEPVC010000018.1, read as the reverse complement.
AAATGTAAACAGACTTGTTCTTGAATCTTACCCTGAAAAAATTCGTCTAGTATGTATAAAAAGAATTAACACAGATAAAGGGACAAGTGAAGAAAGAATTGAACATATTTTAGATGATATATACCCATTTATTAACGTACCAGATAAATTCAAAACGAACAAACCATGGATTTACGATTTTAATCAAATATTCTTGAGTCACAATGGTATTAGCATTAAAGATAAATCCGAAAGATTTTTGCTTAATGATCATTACTTAAACAGCAAAATAACTCAGTATCATAGAAGCTCAACAATTCTTTACTCAGGAATCATCTATTTTCAGGATTATTTTTTGCCTGAATTAAAAGTCTCGCGTGACGAAATCAAACGTCTAAATTTTAAAATAGTTGGAAACTTATTATATAGTATGCGAGAGCTTAATAGTCATCTTTCTGATGATGCAATTAATTATTTGTTTTTTGATAAGCTAGAATTTAATAATGAATTATACACTGTCAGTGAAATAAAAGAATCAAATTTATATGAATCTAAAATAAGTTTTTGGGATTCATCCTTACTTGTAAGAACATTAACCGGCAATAAATTAATTAATGAGTTAAAAACTATTACTGAGCCAATAAGTTTGCAAGCTTTAAGTTTAAGAGGAATTTATAATTCTTTCTATTTCATGCTAATCAAATATATTCTTGATTCTAACTTTGAAACATCAATAGTATTAAATAAGTCTTCCAATCATTTTGAAATCAATTTAGTCAAAGCCGCTGTTTCATTTTCTGAAGCGCAACTTGAATATCCTCCATTGACATTTGTTACGTTCATTGATTCCAATAAAATATATAATCTTGGATATATTAATAAAAATCATCGTTTGATTATTTGGTATTTTAAAAATTTTAAAAGGCTTAAAGAGGATTATTTTTATTATTCAAGACAACTAATATCTGGATTATTCAATGAAAATATAGCACCAGGTAATTCAATTGAAAGACTGAATCACATACTTGATAGATTAAGGACTCTTTTGACAGCGGAAGAAAGACCCAGTGAAGACTTAAATTTAACAGCTGATGACTTTATCCAACGTCCCTAATTAACTTTCAAACTGACTTTTCAGTATAATATTTATTCTCAATAAATATTATCAACAACACCATTAGGATTATAAATGCAATAAAAATAATCCATGCCATATTATTGGAATTCGTTCCTGAAGTAAATGGATATGTTACCTGCTGAATCATTTTGAAGGTTTAAAAGAGTTTATTAAGACTGTATACACACTATTCAGATCTTTAATTTCGACTTTAATCAAATTACCATTTGCATTTTTGATTGAAATAACTTCACCTTTATATCTACTCAAAAGATCTCCAAGAATATCATTTTCATAAAATGCCAATTTTGCTTTATATCCTTCAATTTCCTTACTATCAGAACCTTTAGCAGATTCTATATCCATAACATAATTTTCAACCAATTCGCTAAGAGTAATACCGACCTTTTTCGCTTCTTGAGCCAATTTCAATTTTATTTTAGGCGGGCACTTAAAGCCTACAGTTACTTTCTTTGATTGAGAATCCAAACCGGTGAGGTTTAAGGCCTTTGGGTTGGGTTTATTTAGAATAACGTCCATGATGCTTTTGTTCTCAAAATCGCACTCCCGCAGTTAACCCAACCTGAATAATGATGGTTAATTGGGATTAATCATCAATAATGGTAGATAAACTATGGTTCTCCGAGATGGTCGTAAATGATCCGCACCTGTTTGGGGGTCAATAGCCGATTTTTTGAATCCATCTTAAGATCTGGTACACGTTTCAACCACTTGGTAAAAGTGCTGTAATTGACCTTATATCGCCTAGCTAACTCAGTCTTAGTCGCCGTTTCAGCTTTCATATACCCTTTTTTTGATTTGTAACAGCAGTAACACATGTAACAACTATTCGTCTGTTACATATGTTACAAGGACTTGTCAATCACCCGTTTAACTCGCATATGATTGATATTCAATCTATTAGCTATTTCTCTATATGGCAAACTGGGATTAGTTTTTTTAAGTTCCAGTATTTGCCTGTCAAGTTCCTCTTTCTCAGAATCTGTAATCTGCTTTAAATGCTCATTTTCCCAACCGACACCGTCTAGTGCAAATCCTAAAAAATTACCGTTTTGTTCTAGATGACAATCAATAACATTTTCAGAATGATATACAATTTCTGTTGCCCTTGATTTAATTTGTTTTAAATATCGAATCTTTTCATCTTTAAAGCTTTTGCCAATAGCAAAAATACTTTCCGCAAAATTTGATAGATGTTTACTTCCGGCAAGATGATTAATAGATATAGGCTCAGACATATTCCTTTTTGGTGTATGTGCAATGATTAACATAGATAAACCGTATCGATTCTTTAATTCCATCAATTTTCGCATAAGTGGTAAAGCATCTTTCGCATTTTCAGTTGATTGCATTTTTAAAAAAGTGATGTTATCAATAATGAATATTTTACAACCGCTTTCTTGAATACACTTCTCTAAATCGGCGAATAATTGATCTTCAAAATCCGTAAAGTCAGTAAAATCTAAATTCAAAGCAATTCTATTAAATCTTTCGTCAAATAGAAAGTTGTTTTCATACCTAACTGAGTACCTTTTTTGAAACATTTTATCCCCCATTTCAAAATCCAAATAATAAACCATTTGCGGAATCGCCTCCATCTTTAGAAAGCCAATTTGTTGTCGTTTACTTATAGAATTTGCAATTTGAACCCCAAGAATTGATTTACCCAAATTTGAATCAGCGAATAAAATGCACAATTCCTTTTCATGCCAGAGCTCACCAAATAACATCTTCGGCACCGGAGTTTGTCTTGCATCTTCCATACATTGATTAGCGGTTCTTACATTAAGTAAAGATTTTCGTTTATCATCTCTATCCTTTAATTTAAAATTATTTTTGCTGCCTTTTATATTAAACTCGCTCAGATGAGAGTACCCACTTTTAATGCAGGTCAATATCTCTTTTTCATCAAAATCTATTCTCGAATAGTAATTTTTGCAAAAAATAAAACAGATTTCAGCATCTAAACCCAATCTATTGCATTCACAAGCTAACTTGAAAATAAAGTCATTCCTAAAACCTTCTACAAATTCATTTTTAGATACAATGTTTAAAAGTGCTTCACCAAATAATTGCTCTTCAATATTTAAAGTCCCTAGTCGATATTGTTTCGCCTCTTCATTAATAAAAATATCCTTATCACTTGATAAATACATTAATCTGGTAATATCCTTACATTGCTTATCAACCTTTACGTTATATACCAGGAGAAAATACTTTTCTAATTCTTTAAAATATTTTTCATGATTTATAATATCCGTCGAAATTTTAATTAGCACTTTTAAACCTCTGCCACTTGGACTTTGAAATATTGCCAACAAATGTTCATCTCGTGAAATATTATTCCTTATAGCCTCGATATCACCTTGTATTTCATCTAAATCAATTTGTATCACACCACTGTGTGAAACCACATTTTCTTTTTGCCTTCTGCCATTAAAAAGACCGGATATAGTTACAGCCGGTAACATACTCTTTAGTACATTTCTCCTTTTTTTATCATTTTCATTTCTTATTTCAGTTATTTCCTTCCCATATTTCAAATTTTTGATCCATCCCATCACATCACTGATACTGCAATCTCTATTTTCCGTATCATGAATATTACTATAAAATGAAATTTTTGAATTTAAGGAGTTCATAGCTTAGACCCTCCTTTTTTTCGATTTAAAGCTCCAAAGCCGGCTGCTTTAACTTCGATTGTAGTCATTTGCCTACTTTCTAATAACCAATCTTTTAGTTCACTCCTTCTGAAATACAATTTCTTACCCTTTTTTATAAAAGGGATGATATTTTTACTCGTGAATCCGTAAATGGTTTGCTTTGCTAGGTTTAAATACTGAGATGCTTCAGATATAGTCAGAATCTCCTTCTCGTTGGATGACGAGGGTTCAATTTCTAGCAATACTTTACGAATGCTATCTTGAATTAAAACGTCTAATTCTGGCGGCGTTAAAACAATAAAACTGCTCATAAATAATGATTTATGAGCAAAGAAAAAGTGGAAAAAGGCGGTGGGTAAGTGTGTCGGGTACCCGATCTAGCTATTTATTGCTATTTATTTCTGCATTTATTTGATTCACAATGTCATTTAAACCCAAATTTTCAAAATAACTTCTTATAAATTGCAAATCCTTTTGAGTAGCCTTATCAGTTAAACTAAAGGGACTACCAACCTTCTTGTATATGTTTGTATTCTTAATGTTTTTCGAGTTTAATTCCTTTCCTGTCAAAAACTGAATAAATCTGGCAATCTCAGTTTTATTAATATCCGGACTTATTCCCAAGTTTTTAAGCAAATAGTGAACCATTAAAACCTGTCTAGCTAAGGTAAATTCTTTTTTCTCTATGCCGTTTTGAATTTCGAAATTAGAACCATTGGAAATAAACTTATTTCTCATTCTAAACCGCAGAGATTCAAGATTAGCTAATAAACTATTTTTATATTTAAGAAATAGGTTTTCAAGAAATTCATCATATTCTTCAAATTTTGAATCAAAATCACTTTTAAAGTGAAATTCCAATAGCTCGCTAACAGACATAAAATCACTCAATGAAATTTGAAGCGCAAAAAACAAATCGTAATTTTCGTCTCCTCTTTCAATAAAATAACTTTCCGAAAAATACCGAACTTTATTCTTTCGATCTATAAAGCAAAAGTCGGGAAAGGGAAAACAATCATCTTCCAAAGAGACTTTTAATTGAAAATTAAATTTTCTGATTGCAATATCTTTTTTAACCTCAGTATCCAAAACCTCATGGTCTATTTTACCGCCAAATTCTTCATAATTGGCTACAATTTTGTATGCAGTCCAAACCGTGTTAATCAGGAATTCCCTATCAATTCTTTTCCAATTATCCTTTAACAAGTTGAATAAAACACCTGTATCAATTTGGTATTTTATATCTTCTTTTTCTAAACCCATCACCCTTTTTTTTTACTCTACTCTTACTTTTTATAAAATACCAAATACTCACAATAACAAACAATTGAAATCGTAGCACTCATGTAAACTAACATTACAATGAAAAATAGTAATCCTTTATCTTCATAGAAATAAGTCGTCTCCTTTCAGCAAGAAATTTAGAATAACTTTCAATGTCCATTTCCAAAATATCTGGAGGTATGCAATTAGATTCAAAGTTTCTTAATAACTCTTCCTCTGAAGAAATTCCACTTACGGATTTTTCTTTACCTATCATTTGATCTTTTACAATCTTGAAATATTCCATCGGTGCTTTGTTCCCCACTCTTATATTGATTTCAGATTGCATGTAAACATAATTTCCAATTTGATTGTATTGACTTCTATCTAAGCCATTCTTTTTTAAATAATCCTTCGGAAATAAATGATGTATGTCGCCTCTTAAAGAAATTAAATCTCCTACAAGCACATTCTTAGACAAAAATCCTTTATCTCCGTTTCTCACCTGAGCAGCTAAAAAAACATGAAAGAAAGGGCTACTAGCAACGGATGTGTCTAAACTCTGTGGTAACGATGCATTCCAGAACGCATCAGACAATTCCCCTTGCTCGTTTTCCAATAGGTATTCTTCAAAAGGCTTCTGATCGACTTGTTTTATATCGAAATCGAATAGTGATTCTGGTGAACCCGAATACCTGCCTGTCAAAATTGAAAATACCATCCACCTTCTAACATAACTTTCAATATTAACATCAGAGACTCTTATTTCTTTAAGTTTTAAATAAAGTATGTAAGCAAAATTTAAAACATTTTGTGATCGAATTAACTTCGGTGAAATAAAGCCCGCTGATTTGACAATCATCAAAAAGCGTTTGAAATTGGTAGCACTGACAAAATTGAAAACGCCTAGTTTTAATTTATCAAATGATTGTTCTGCAATTACCTCTTCAAATGATCTTGTTTCGAAATTTCTACCTGATAACAAACTTACTAAGTCAGAAAGTCGGCCTCTATTAAACTGCGAAGTAAAGGCAACTCGAATCAGGTCGTTATAATCAGGATCATATAGATCTTCAGTTTCTTCTTTTAGCCATTGAATTTTGGAAAAATATTCAGTTTTTGTAAATTCTTTGTCATTGTCTACAATATGCCTATAGAACTCAGGCGCGATTGCTAAATGACAGAAATAATCTATTGCTTTACGTAAAATATTCCCTCCATATTCAGTGTTTGAAGCAATTTTGCTCATCGCAAAATCTGCTTGACTTAGAACTACTCCTTTAGAATTAATTCTTATAAATATTTCAGTTACAGTTTCAATATCTAAATCATGTGACAATTCAATAACTCCGATCTGTTTTTTCGGTATATTAATCAAATTTGAAAATGCCTTCTCAATTTTGTCTTCATCTACCTCTGGATTTAACTCTATATAATTCCTTACTAGTTTTAAAATCCCAATTGCGCCATTTATAGCCTCTGAAATATCATGAAGCCATGTTTTATCTTTTAAAATAGCCGGATTCTGAACTTCGAATTTTTCTGTTATTGGATTAAATGCAATCTTTATTTTAATACGCTGATAATTTTTATCAATAACATAATCACCAAGAATCGCAGCTGTGAGGGCAGTAACTCTTTGTTGCCCGTCAATTAGTATCTTTTTACCTTCGCTCAAACTACCGTCCTTTAGTCTAACATTAGGATTCCGCCAAGCAATAACATATCCAATTGGATAACCTTCATAAAGACTATCCATTAAATCTCTAACTTTTGAACTATCCCAAACAAAAGGTCTTTGAATTTCCGGGATTGCAATTTCACCCGATTTAACCCAAGAAAGAAGAGTCTCTATTAGATGTTGATTAACAGAATACTTTTGCATATTTATAAACTATTGTTTGCCTCACCCATTTTTTCAACAATTTTCAATGTCTCAATACTAACTGTACATACTCTTTTAATTAAATCAATTACTTCATCTTTGTAATCAGAAAATTTATACGTTTGAAATTTTTCCAAAATAGTAGAATCTTTTGACTTGCTTTCCTTGTACTGATCCAATATCCAATCCAAAGCACTTCTATGTCCAAGTTTATATTCCCATGCCCCAATTGGTACGCCAGTTAGCGAAGTATTCTCATCGATAACAATAACACCATTTTCCCTTTCCGCCTTTAATTTAATCGATGGGCTAGCTTTTTTGTTAGTTGTTTCGATAATTAAACCAAATTGGGTCACTTCTTTATAATTTAAATGCAAATCCATTAGACTTTTTCCATAACTCACCCACTTCTTAAAGTCCGGATAAAAGGGTATTCTTGGAAAACTCCTTTTTAAATTCAATTCATATTTTTTTCGATAAGTCAGATCATGCATTATAGCGTAGACATAGTGAAAAATATCATCTTTCGATATTTTTTTCAACTTGTAATGCTTGATAAATTTATTTAATCCCCAATCGGTAATATTGTCGATTCGCTCATTATCCGTATTATAAATATAACGTGAGATATTAATTGTGCCAGCGCCCGATCCAACGAAATGTAGGTCAGAAATCTGATTTGAAACTAAGCACATAAAAGGCTTCTCTGAATTTGCGTCAGTAAAATGAATAATTTTATTTTCTTTATCAAATTTTTGACCTTTAATTAAATAGTGATTTTCTGTTAATCTGTCAGCTGTTATTTTATTTGCAAAAAAAGTTAGATTTATAAATGGCCGATAGGAAACAATCGTATTTTCCCTTTCCGAATACGCCAATTTTGTGGTTAATTTTGTAACCTTCCTCTTTAAATCTGTAGTCCATTTAATATTATTTACAAATTCTGACTTATTTTTATAATACGGAACGTATCTATTTATTTCGTCAATAAAATAGATCATTTTGTTCTTTAAGTTTTCCGGATCTAAGTCATAAACCCATCCATCCCTATTTGTAGAAATTCCAAGAGCACTTTTTCTAAATATTTGATTTTTATCCGAGTCCGAATTTCTATTATTTAATGGCAAAAAAAGTTCAAATTCGTCTTCACCTTGATTTATCCAATTATTTTCTTTGTCGGGAAAGATATGCATAAATGGAAATTCTTCTATTTTGTTTTCCATCAAAAAAGCAATCTTTTCCTCCCTTGTTGCTCGAATATCAGTAGGGTGAACGTACTTTATAATACATTTTTTATTTTTCTTTGATGTGTCCTTAATTAAAAACATAATTGCAATCCCAACTGCTGCAGATACTCCAAATATTGTATTATTTTCATTTAGAAATATCCCATCTTTCCCTGATAACTCCCTGATATTGCCTCCTAAATCAATAATGTATGCAAAATGAAACTCATCTTGTATGCATTTCCTGAATCCATCAAAGGTCCTTGAATTAATAAATGAGTTATTTGTAATAAATGCGATTACACCTCTGTTATCTATTCTATCAAAAGCCCAACGGTAAAATCTCGCATACATGTCATATACTTTTGTTTTTTGGGCTGTGCTGTTTGCAATAAAAGTATCTTTAATCCTTTTATCAATTATTGGATATTCTCGATTTCTATTGTCATCATTCGCACTTATCTGATTTGCATTGTAAGGGGGGTTTCCAATAATCACCGCAATCTTTTTATCGTTTTGATTTTTTATTCTCTTTGTGTTTTCCTCTGTGAACGGACTAAACATATCAATCTGCTTTCCTCTATAGGAAAAGGCCATATTGTCCAGCGTGTCGACAAAACAAAGATTTTCAAATTCAGCATATTTACCCATTTTTTGCGCATACGTAAATTCAATATTTAAATTACTAATATAGTAAGGCAAAATGGCGACTTCATTTGCGTGAATCTCACTTTTATATTTGTACTCCAATTTGTCTTTACTCATATAATCTATCATGTCGCAGATAAAAGTCCCTGTTCCAGTCGCAGGATCAAGTATCTCGACGCCTTTATCTTCCAAGTATTTACCAAAGTGAAAATTTAATAGATAATCCGTGCTCTTAATCATAAACTGAACTATTTCATTTGGCGTATAGACAACACCAAGTCTGTCAGCAGCTTTTGGATTATAGCTTTTATAAAAAGCTTCATAAATGACCTTTAAAAATTTCTGCTTTTCATGGTGATCAGCAATGCCAGCAGCTGCGGCATTAATTGCTTGATAATAATGCTGTATGCTCCCAAGTGCCGTTTTTCGCGTTGCTCCGGTAAAAAAAGTGTGAATTACACTTTCTAATTCGTGCGCAATATTATTTTCTCTATGAAATTGATTTTCGTCAAAAATTGTGTTAAATACGTCCTCAGTTAATATATGTTGAATCATCATTTCTCTAATATCTTCCTGAGTAATATTAGGATTAATACTATCATGACAAAGTTTCAAGAATATTTCCCTTGCCTTTATAAATTGTGAGTTGTTATTTTCTTGAATTATAATTAATTCGCGTAAAGTGTCTGTAACTTTTGGAATGTCTTGCTTAAATAACTCAATAGCTTTTCTGAAATGCTGAACTTCGGGCCTCTCAAAATTGATAAATGCTGAAATTATTCGATGAAGAGCTTCGGCATCTTTCATCGAAACTCGCAAAACCTCCACACCATTCTGAATGAGAATAGATGTTTGACTATCTTCAAATAATATATTTTCTTTGGGATATCCCTTACTAAACTTTTTCTGTATTTCTTCATCAATATCATCGGATTCATCCTTACTCTCCCAATATCCCCAATCTTGCCTTAAACTATCTTTTAGTGTGCCATCGGGCCTTACCTTCTTGTTACTATTAGTAGCCTTTATTTCAATTTCTGGGACTACCATTAGCCCTTTTCCTTTAGCATATTCATTCAGTAAATTATAGAAAGCATTACGAATTGAAGTCTCTTTATTAGATCCACCATAATGTATAATTTTTTCTAATTCATTCAAATATTGCTTTATAGAAAATTCACTCATATCTATTTTATAATATTGATTTACTTGCCTCGTCTAAAATGCTATTTCCAAAACTTTCTAAATAAATTTGTGTTGTTTTTTCACTATCATGCCCCATTGCTTCTTTAATGATGGAAATAGGGATTCCACTCTTCTTTAACACAGTTGCATAAGAATGTCTTGCAACATAGGTTGTTAACTCAGTTTTAATTTCCGCCAATTCAGCAATTTCTTTTAGGTCGCTATTTATTTTTCTAAGCATTTTCACTCTTCGATTGTGAATACCTTGGGGAGTAATGTGACCTTCATTAAGTACTGGAAAAACATAACTTTCCTTATTAATATAAGTAATAGGTCTATAATATTTTAAGATCTTCTTTACAGGTTCAAGAATTTCAATGCTAAATAGGTCACGAGTCTTCATTCTTCTATAATTAAGTCTTTCACCCTTAAAATCTTTCCATTTTAATAAAGCAATATCTATAAAATTCATTCCGCGACAATAGAAACTAAAAAGAAATATATTCTTCGCATCAACTAAGTGTTTATGCTTAGAAAGTTTTAGATTTTTAATCCTTTCAATATCTTCTTTATCAATTGCTCTTTTCTTAGTTTTAATATTAGAATACTTGGACAAGCTGTACTTCTTGAAAGGGTAATATTTTTCACTACAAACCTCCTCTTTAATAGCTTTATTAATGAGTGCGCGAAGGGTTCTCAGATAGATATAAATAGTATTACCTCCTTTGCCGTTCGAGTTAAGAAATTCCTCAAAACTGTTCACAAATTGGACATCTATATCTGAAAAATGTATTTTCTTAGCCCCAATGAAATGAGATAGATTCCGCTTTGTGTCCTTGTATACCTCTGCATTTTTAATTTGTCCTGCTTTAACTAATCTATTAACGAAAGTGTCAAAATAGTCCATTACTAGGGGATTTATGATCACCTGTTTTTTCAATTTGCCTCTAATTTCGTGTGCTGATAGATTCCTCTTATTGTTATCTAAGTCCAAGGAAAGTTTTTGAGCTTCCAATACTTTGTCGGATATGAGTACACAGATTTGTCGATACAACGGATGCTTTTTCTTCGGTAGATTTTTCTCAATATCCCAAAAATCCAAAGTGCATGAAAAACCCACTGCTATATACTTTGGTTTCCTATCTTTAATAATCCGAAGCATTATAGGATGCTCTCCATTCTTTAGGGTTTTTGAAGTGTATAAAAGCACTTTAATGTGTGTATTCAACTATTCTTGGTTTAAACATGGTTTAAACAAATCTAACAATCTACCACAAACAAGCATAACAATAAATAAATATACTATATATATCTACTTGATTTACTGCAAACAATAATTATAGGTAAAAATGCGAAGGATATTTTTCACTGCCTTACAAGCAGAGGGTCCGCGGTTCGAACCCGTGTGCTCCCACTCAATACA
>JBEPVC010000017.1:0-13552 GCA_041691235.1 Chitinophagaceae bacterium | reverse complement strand
AATAATAGCTGTTCTGATCATTTTGTGCCGATTTGTTTTATTAGATTTTTAATTAAATAGTAGGATTCTTTGCCTTTTAATAGCAGATTGTTGTCTGGAGACTTAGAATCATTTTGGGCTATATAATTCATTACTTTCTCGATGGATGCTTTAGCAGGTGCTTCACTAATGTTGAGTTGTTTTAAATAGAAGTTTTTTGAAAGTCCTGACTGCACTGCATTTGGGATGATTTTAAGTCGGCGTTGATTTGAAATCAAATCGGTTTTCCCTTGTCATAAAATCCTGATAATGAATCAAGGACGAATGACTTCCTATCAGATCATGGATTTTGCTTGTAATAACGCTATAAAAAGTAATTTGTAATTAATAGCCGCGGGAATGTAGTCAATGTGGGCGATTCCAATAGAACTATTCGGTCTTGGATAAAAATTATGCCTATGAAGAACCATAATAATCTTACATACCCTGTATTTCTTGCTATGAAAAAGATGAATATTATGGCAAGTATTATAAATGGAATTCTTCCCATCATTGCTGGTTAAAGTATAAAAGTGTTTTTTTAACCTCAAATACTTTGGATCCTATTAGAATACCGAAAAACAGCGAATACCAAATAAGCGACTTCAAGATTATGCTTAGCATAGCTGAAAGATCAAATTTTATATAGTAGACGGGAAGGCATGAAATTATAGCAATTAATGTTGGGATTATAAATGATGTAAATACTTTAAGTGATTGAAGTTTAAGCACTTTTTTGTTAAAATATAGATAGTAAAAGGACATCTGTATCAATATATAAAAGAGATATCCAATCACTGCTGAACCGACGCCTAATATTTTGCACAGAAATGCGTTAACTATAATAGATAAAATACAAGCTATAGCAGAGCTGTAAACTAATAGTTTAGTTTTTCCGGTTGAAAGCACCAAACTTGAAACGGGAGTATTGTGCAGAAATAATACTACCGTGAAGATCCATAAACTAAGCCAAGGTGCAAGAAATTCATATTTTAGTCCAACATATAATATCAAAATTTCCCGACTATTAATGAGGACAGGGAAACTTAGAGCTAAAATTAGGATGGTTGAAAGTCGGGTACCTTTATAGGCCAATTCAGATATTTTATCCTGCTTATTTTCTTTGACTAATCTTGAGGTAATTGGTAATAGTATGGTAATGATCATACCTCCAATAGAAATAATTAACAAAGGAAATACTTCAATTATTCGATATTCGGTAAGTATGACTGGCCCGATTGTATTAAATATCCCCAAAATAATCGGTCGCGATTGAGTAGCAGTATACTGAAATATTCCCATTGCAAAAATTGCTAAACTGTAAATTAATATTGGTCTAAAATTTTTCCAATCTTTTGTAGGGATGAATGACAAGATCAATTTCTGAAGTTTTGCCTTTAGATAGTAGGGTATGATTACTATACTATTAATTATCAGATATATAGAAAAGAATGTTACTAAAGAGAGTTTAAACCAGATAGTGATGAAAATGAAAGCGAAATTGACGACACTTCTAATTATGTCAACAATTTGAATGAAATTAATTTTTTGATCAGCAATTAATAGTTGCCTAAAAACGGAAGTAGTCCAATTAATAATGCAATAGAATGACAATGTGTAAAACATTGTTCTTAGAACATAGAATTGCGGCTGTGTAATATTAAACAAATGTGAACCAAAGCTTGCTAACAATATTAATATCACCGAATTAATAAAACCAATAATTAGATAGAAGCTCATGCTCGTCCTTGATACACTTTGGATTAAAACATACTGTTTGTCACTTATCCATTGGGAGAAAAAATTTATTGCTCCGGTATTTATACCCATATCTAATAAGTCCATGTAAGCATTGGTTGAAATAGCGAGAACCAAAATCCCATAACTATCTTTTCCAAAATAATTCAACATTAGAGGGACTGTAACGAATTTTAGCGCTGCATCGGATATTTTTGCGACAATTCCCCAACTAAACGATTTTACAAAATATCTAAATTGAGTCATCAATGATTTTATTGAGATCGGGTATTTTTATGGTTAGGTCGTCGAATTCCAAATCCCACCATTTTGAGTTTTCGAGTTTGTCTATGACGAGTTCTGGAAATCTTTTTTTGATGGCTTTCGCTGGGTTGCCAGCTAATACCATATATGGTTCAACATCTTTTGTAACGACGCTGCCTGCTCCGATTATTACGCCGTTGCCAATTGAGTTGACTGAGGGTAAAATGACAACGTTTGCTCCTATCCAGACATCATTTCCAATACTTAATTTTGGTCGATTCAATTTGTCTTTTTTAACATATCCTAGCTCGGGATTGTAAAGAATTGGATGTGTTGTAAATAAATTAATAGGATGGTTAGCTCTGAATATTTTGACATTTTTGGCTATTGAACAATAATTTCCAAATGAAACATTAGCAGGAATATTATTTACATTGAAGCATCCCCCATAAGATCCATAACCGATGCTTATTTTATATACCTCTTTGTAAATTTGTCGGATCGACTTCGAATAGGGGTATCCATTTTCCATACGGGTGATATATACTTCGATATATTTCCTTATCCTCTTATTTCTAGTGGTTTTATAAAGGAAAAATAGAAAACTGACCAATTTCATAATTGACTTAGTGAGTAATTTGCTGGGATTCTATTTATTTTTGAATTGAATAAATCTTCTTAATGTTCCAGCATATTTTTTGAAACTTTTCAGAATAGGAAAATATCTTATAGGTTTCATGTAATCAGTATTTTCAAAAAATAAAAAAATGCGTGCTGGAATTTGAATAACTAAAATCATATATCCAACTAATAATCTTTTTTGATATTGATGAGGTTGAATTTTAGAGATTCGTTGTATTTCTAAATTCTCAATGAGGATGTATTTATTCTTGAATGCATCAGTTATCAAATTGCCTCCTAAATCAGTTCTCGCAAATCCGTCAACTATTAATACTGATGAATCACACACTGAAACTAGTTTTACGTCTGGATGCGCTCCAAGGATTGCACAATGGGAGATACCCATTTTGCCCAATTCAAGTATTCCTGTTCTTGTCATTTTTTGCTGATTTCTTTGATGAGGTTTTTAATTAGGTAATAGGATTCTTTGCCTTTTAGCAGTAAATCCTTATCGGGAGGTTTTGAATTCTTTTGTTCAATATAGTTTAGTACTCTTTCGATGCTGGGCTTTGGGAGGTGCTGCATAAGACCCAGTTTGATAAGATATTGATCTACATCAAGGAGTTCATCTTGGTAGACTGAGATGGTAGGAATTCCGATGACGGCCATTTCCCTTGTCATAGTTCCACCTGCGCCAATAAACAGAAGACAATCTTTCGCGATGTCGTTAAACAAAGAAGGTTTATCGGGCACTTCGACACCAGCGAATCTTAGGATTCTGTAGTGGTTTACCTGCTCCTTATCTCTTGTGAGGATAACAATTTTAAATCTTTCTTTCAGGCTTACGATAATGTCATCGAGGAAATTTAATTCAGCTTTATAATATTGAGCGGTATGTGGTTCAGGCCTGATATAAATGGTTTTGCTACCTTCCTTATTTGTTGGAAAATGAGGTTCATTTGAAAGATAGGATTGCCATAGGTAAATCCCTTCTTTAACGCCGGGATAAGAAATTATTTTGGAATGTCTTGCGCCCTGTTTTTTGATTTTATTAATATTTAAAAACTCGGGAATTAGGATTCTGCTAGCACATATAAAAGCGGGAATATTTCCCATGGCGTGCTCGTTATCATTCATATAAATAGAAGGTATTCCCAGCAGAAGCGCCACAACTGGAGAATGGAAAGAACTTTGAGAAATGGCAATGTCCGGTTTCTGCCTTTTGAGAAAGCGTTTCAATTGCAGGACCCGTATGGGGTATCCCATGATTTTTTTATAAATATTCTTTCCATAATGTTCTCCGATCACAGTATGCCTTAGCTCCCTTTTATCTAACAGGGTTACCGTATTGGCCAAGGGTCTTGAAGTGATGGTTATTGTATGACCTTCACCCTCAAGTTCCTTCATGAGATAGTAAAACATATTGACGTGTGGAGAATTGGAAATATCAAACCAGATATTCATAGTTATTAGATCGAGATGTTCAGAAATAAATGAAGCCTCCGATAATCCATCGGTAATTAGCTCATTAGGAAGCTGCTGTTCTTCTTTAGTAAATAGGATAAGCTGAGCAATAGAAAGATTTGCTTTTCCAGATTTTGACCGTTGCTGTGATCGTCTAGGGTCTTCTTTACCGCGGCTATGTTAAAGCAGGCAGTGAACGCCTTATTGGTGGTTAGCAGATTTTCGATGGCGCTTTTGTTTTCCCTGAACCAACTTTCTGTTGGGGATTTAAATCCAAGCTTTTTTCGATCAATTATTGCTGTTGGCAAGTATTCTTTGGCGAAATCTTTATGAATGATTTTTCCTTTTCTGGCATTGTATTTATAACGGATATCCAGAGATTCAATAAAGGAAATGAGATCATTGTCCAAAATAGGAACCCTGCACTCAAGACTAAAGTGCATGGTTATTTTATCGGTATACATCAGTAAATCGTCTGAGAGTGATGTGCGGAGGTCGTAGTATAGAAAAAGATTACTGATATTTGATTTGGGTGTTCTTTCTCGCCAAATTTGTTTAAAGATCTCTTTTTCTTTCTGCAAAGCTTCAGTGTAAATTGTTCGATTGGAGGGAGCTATCAGGTCGTTTGCTTCCGTGGCCGAAGAAATGGCATTGAATTCAATAAAGGAATCGAGGTTATCAGCGCACTGCATGGAAGAGACTAACCTTCTAAGCTTTTCGTTTTTATTATATAAAAACTCCGCAATTTTTGTGATCGGCATTAGGCTTCTAAACGGACGGGAATATTGCAGCCAGGGCAATCCCTGATATTTTTTATAACCAGCCAACGGTTCATCAGCTCCTTGTCCACTTAAAACCACTTTAACTTTAGACGCCGCGAGTTTAGAAAGATGGAACATTGGAATAATGGACGTCGTCGCGATCGGTTCTTCAACAATTTCTGCTATTTGTTCCAAGGTGTTTAGAAAATCGGGAAAAGTTATTTTTTCGATATGATGTTCTAAGCTAAGCGTTTGAGCGGTTTTGGCCGCGTAATCAATTTCATCTATATTTTGGGGAGATCCTTCGAAGCCAATTGTAAAAGCTTTTACGGCAGTATTTGACTTTTGTTTTGAAATTGCTGCAACCAGTGCGGAGTCAACCCCGCCGCTTAAAAGAATTCCTACCTCTACGTCACTCATCAGTTGTCTTTCTACCGCCTTTTCAAACAGATCGCCATACTCATTTATTAGCTTTTTGTAATCTCCTTTTTTTGTTCCAAGCGACTTGGGTGGGGCGACGAAATAAGATTTTTTGAGACCAATATTCTTTTTGAGACTGAATGTTAGCAGTTGGCCTGGCTCAACCTTATGAATATGCTGATATATTGTAGATGGAGACGCTATGAATCTCATTCTTAAACTGTTCGCTAAAGCGCCCTTATTAACCTGAGAATGCAAAATAGCTTGAAGTGCTCTAATTTCAGAGCAAAATAGTAATATGTCGTTATTGTAATAGTAATATAATGGTTTTACACCAAATCTATCTCTTGCCAGGAAAATAAGTTCATGTTCTAAATCAAGATATGCAAATGCGAAAATTCCATTTAAGTCTTTTAGATTCTCACTAATTTCGAATTTTTCAAAATAATTCACCATCGTTTCTGTATCAGAATGCCCTTTAAACTGACATGAGTTTAATCGCTGTCTTAAATCTACATGATTATATATTTCACCATTGAAAATGATACAGCCCTTATTATTGAAAGAAGACATAGGTTGATTTCCGGCTTCTGAGAGATCCACGATTGATAGACGGCAATGCAGAAGGGAAATTGAATTATTATTAACTCTAAATAACTGCAGGCCCGATGAGTCCGGGCCTCGATGCTTTATAAGGTTTAGGCTTTCTGCTTTGACATTTATGTTTATACTTCCTAAAATTCCGCACATAGTTTCAATTTGCTAAATTGCCTAGCAATGGTGTTTATATATTTACTATTCAGCTTTCCGATTTGTTAATACACCTTCATAAAGATGGATAATCTTACTCGCAATTTCAGATTCTGATATTTCTGATAATGATTCGATGGAATTAATCCTTTTATTGAATTCTAGCGCTGATTTCAATTTTTTTGCGAAGTCAATTTGATCAAATGTTGAGACGTAACATCCTTCTATATTACCGAATCGTTCGGCAACGTCTCCAACGTCTGTCGCCACGATTGGACAACCCATAGCCAATGCTTCCTTTACTACATTTGGAGATCCTTCTAATTTTGATGGGAAAGCCAGCACATTTGCTGCGGCGAGGTATTGCGGAATTAAAGAAGGGTCGATTGGAAAGGGGGCAATTAGTTCATATTGAATATTTAATTTATCGAGAGTACCAAGTGCTTTTTTGAGTAAGGAAAAATTTTTGTTTGAATCTTTGGTGTCTCCGAGGAACAGGATATATTTTTTCTGCAGGTCAAGGTTCAAAAATTCCTTTGCTTCTATCTGATCAATTATCCTAAACCGGTTTAAATTAATTCCATTGGGAATAATATAGGTTTTAGATCGAAAGTAAGGCGGAATCCAACGGAACATTTTTTTTGATTTGACGATGACGGCGTCCACTTTAAATAATAGGTATTGTGACAGCAAAATATTTATTATTCCCTTTGTAGTTAGCATGCCGGTCTTTTCGCCACATATACCTTGAAGATCATTTCCCATAAATGAAATGACAAGTTTTTCGTGCCGTGTTAGTAACGAACACAAAATGCCTGAATAGGTCCAGTGTGAGTGGATAATATCGTAATCGTTTTTTTTTAGAACCATTTTCAAGTCTTTCCAGGCATTAAAATAATTCTTAAGGCCACCACCATTTATTCTAAAATGATCAATCGTTTTAACGTACGGTTTAAGCGATTCGTGTTGAGAATGAATAAAAGGAATGAGCTTAAAAATCTTTCCACTGGAACTAACAAATAGAATTTTGTAGTCTCTTTTTATCAAATCCATGGACGTTAAATTTGTATTTTCCGATCTTGTGAATTTGGATTCGCGTTGAATTTTGTATTTGTAGTTAACGCGGATTTGTGATGTTCTCGTTTTGTCTTATTTTTTGTATGTGAATTCTTTTTGGAAAATATTTTTGCCAAATTCCTATGGCCTTAGCAATGCTTTCATAGTAGCCATCTTCATCACCAATGCCATTTCGTGGAATTAAATAAGGATTAATGTCTGTGATATTAATTTTCCCTGGAATGTTTGTAAATCCTAGGCTATAACCACATAATTTTGAAAGATTAATCGTCGCTTGGTTGTAGTCGCCATTTGGATAGGCTAAATATTTTATTTCCGTCTGCAACCAGCATTCTAAATCTGATTTTGATTCTAATAATTCTGAATATTGTTTCTGGTATGAGCAAAGATCTAGAAGGGGATGTGTTTTTGTATGAGCGCCAATGGTTACTAGTGGATGGGAGTGTAATCGTTTGATGTCATTTATTGTCATACAGGTTCTTTTCAAAGAATAAATATCTTTTAGTATTAGAACAGCGTCACAACGTTTCTGATCTTGAAGTGTTTTAAATTCTTTTATGTTTTTGATGTTTGTGTGTTTGTGCTGGCTATCGATTTTTGCATATTCAAACCAGAAGTTGCCGGAAGTAACGGCGTCAGTGGTTATAAATATTGTGACAGGCGACTGATATTTTTCAATTATTTCGATTAGCTTAATATTGTTGAGCCATCCGTCGTCAAATGTGATAATTGCAAGTTTATTTTTCTTGATGTTTTCTGAGATCATTAAGCGGAGTTCATTAGGAGTTATAATCTTAAATCCTTTTGAATTGATCCATTTGATTACTCTACTAAATACTTCAGGTCTCGGGTTATGAAAATATATGGAAAGGATATCGTTTTCATTTGACCTGTGCAAATTATAGATTTTGAGTAATAGAAAAGCTGAAAGTTCCTTTATGAGTTTTTTCACTGTGTCAATTGTTTGGATTATTTACGCTTTTGTAAGAATTCAAATATAATTGTACAGTTTTTTGAATGGAGTAGTTTGCGAGTGCATAGTCATACGTTTTATCCAAGAGCTCGCTATGGTTTGTATTTCGGCTTCCCTTAATAACTTTGAGAAGGGCGTTTGCGCATGAAGTGGGGTTGCCCGATTCAAAATATTCTCCATACTGTCCATTTTTAATAATTTCTAGTGGGCCATCAATATTAGATACAAGAACTGGAATTTTGGCTGCCATGGCCTCAACTACGGTCAAACCGAAGCCCTCATTGATAGATGGCTGGATTAGCAAGTCGTAAGTATGAAGTTTGTTGTATATAAAATGTCTGCTTTTTAGGCCGATGAATCTGACGTAATTATCTAAGTTTAATTTATTGGACAGATTTTCGAGATATTTCATGGAGGGGCCTTCACCGACAAAATCTAATTTTACACCTTCTACGCCGTGATTATAGATCAGAATATGTAGTGCTTTTAATAAAATGTCTTGCCCTTTTATTTCATGGGAAAGTCTTCCGATATCAACCATTTTGAAAACGTCAATTGGCTTGTTTGAGCTGCACCTTTTAATCTGATCGAAATCTACGCCGTTGGAAATAACAATTGGGTCCGAGAAGCCCTTCAGGATGATATTATTTTTAACTGCTTCCGATATTGCAATCAATTTATCGTACTTCGAAAGGTTATCTGACGGATTTTCTAATCCATGTATTGTTAAGAAAGTTCTGGCTTTTGCCTTATACTTTGCACATAGAATTCCATTGTGATCGTGAAAATGTATTATATCTGGTCTAATTTTGAATATTTTGAAGTTGAATTGAAATAATTTAATTGGGTTGATGCTTTTTGGAGGTCTATTTAGCAAGTGGACCCTGACGCTTTTATCGATCGTTTCCAAGAGGTCGCTATTGTAGACATTGTTGATAACTATCAGTTCTACTTTTTCAGTTTTACACTGATCATTCATAATGTCGACTAACATAGTTTCTGCACCATCGTGCGGAAAGGCAAAAATTACATGAAGTATCTTCATTTATAGAACGGTGTTCTTTTCGCTAACATTTATTATTTTGTTCCGATTATTTTAATAGTAAATATTTTGGCCAATATTCGATTGTTTTTGAGTTTATATCTAATCTTTGAAGGAATCTGACTATATAATTTCTCAATTAAAATATAAAAATGAATACTTACAGGAAAGTAGCCCGTTTTTTTATGACCAACATATGCTTTTAAGTTTTTAAAGCCGCTTGACTTAAGCACTTTATTTAACTCCGAGTAGGTGTATTCTTTCATATGAAAGCCTTCCGGGCTAGTCGTGAAGTTTCTTGAGATATCGTGCGGGCCGGTCAGGGAATGAGGTGTGACTATTATAATGCGGCCATTCGATTTTAGTATATTATAATATTGAGCAAGATGGTGAAAGGTATCTTCAACATGCAAATGTTCAAAAACATCGTTACTGTAGATTATATCAAACGAATCGTTGGATTCGTTAAAATCGACTCCATCGAATACCTTTAGTTTAAAATTTATTGGGGCATTATCAATATGCGTTGCGGAGTCTGCAACTTCGTATGCTACCACATGTTTTACACGCCTAGCAACCTTCAAACTTAGTAAACAATTACCTGCTCCGATTTCCATAAAGCTGCAGTTATTATTTAAAAATGGTTGCAGAAGTTGTATTTGCCATGCTATTTTATGGGCTATGTTGCTGGCAGGATCAAAGGATACATTTGGAAATTGTTCGAAGAATTCATTGTATATTTTTTTATAGACTGTCTTTCTTTCGGTTATGGTTGTATTTAATAGTTGTGTGGCTAATTTCTTTTCAAGTTGAAATTGTTCATATTGAGTATTTGCCATAAAATCGATTTTTTGAATTGATTTTGCGAATGGTGAGTGTGGCTATGACTTGTAAAAATTTAGAAAAATCTCATTCGATAGATGAATTCCTTCCTTTTGGCGTTTAGTTTCTGATCGATAAGTGAAAATGGGGTGATAAATATTATTATTAATATATACAAAAGTTTTAATGCGATAAAAGTGCATTTCGTTGCATATGCACCGTCATATATAGAATGATATTGTTTGCAGGAGTTGATTCCCGATTTGATCTTAATTTTAGAGACGTCCTTTGAAGATGATTTTCCTAGTTTTGGTGTGTATTGAATCTTAGAGCTTGAAATCACAGGGATTTTTAATCGTAGTGCCCTTCTACAAAAGTCAGTTTCTTCATAAAAGAGGAAGAATCGACCGTCAAAGCCACCTATTTTGTTGAATGTGGTCTTATTGGTGAGTATTAATGCTCCCGATACATAATCAACTAAAACGTCATCAGTATTTTCGGTAATTCGTCTGAATTGCACGTATTTTTCAATTGCTCGGATATATACTACTTCTAATATGGAATATTCTACAAAGGTATCAAGGAGGCCGGGAAATTTTAGCGAATATCCAGGCATTATTGGATTGTGGCCCGATATGATGAGCTGGCCCTTAATTGCATCAAGTGAAATATCGAATTTATCAATGCTCAAATCGGGGTTTAGAAGAAGTAGATATTCATATTTGCTAATTTTAACACCTAAATTAATAGCAGCACCATATCCTAAATTTATTTCTGGGTAAACGACGACGATGTTTTTGGTTTTGAATTCATCTATATTTTCAACGCTATTATTAATTAAAATTATTTCGCCCAAATCCTTTACTTGGTCGTGCACATTTTGAATAATACTATGAATTAGATGTTTGGAATAATACAAAATTATTATTACGCTAATCTGGTCTTTTTGCACTTGCGGCAGTTTGTATTTAACTGACTTGTTCAAAAGGGGGTACAATTAATTTGTGACCTACGGTTCTGGTGATTGTTTTTTGGCCAGGATGAATACACTGTACGTTATTAGATCCTCATCGGTTATGTCCCTGAACTTAATGGGAAGCTTATTTTTGTTAACATTTGATTCTGCAAAGCGTTTTTGTTCAATTAATATTTTGAAATTATTTTGTCTTAATAATTTGTGGTGCGTAGAATATGGTTCTCGATTAATGTAGAACTTTTTTCGACCTTTTATTATTTTCCATTCAATATCTGTATATTCCCAATGTCCATACCAAGTATCGGCTGATCCACATGATTTAAATCCAATATCATGGGATTGTACGCCATCGACTTTTAAGAGATCCCAAATTTTGGCATAAGTGTATTCAAGATCGTCTACGTCTTGTAATACTGCTTGTGAGATTACCAGGTCTATACTTTCATTCTTAAGATCTGTATTTTGATTCCAAGGTATCTTGTATTCGATCATTTTATTTGCCATATCTGGTTTGTGCATTGTTTTAATGGCATTTCGAATTTCAGACAATCTTACTTCATCTAGTATTAAATTTAAGTAGTTGTCGTTAAAAATATAATGTGGAAAGTCATAATTGGCAAGGAGCGGTCTCATTTCAGGAAACTCTTCTGGACTAGGTAGATTAGCTTTTTCTTTAAATAAGAGAACTAGATCGTCAAATATTTTTAGATTTATTTTTAGATCACTATATATTTTTACGTCTAAAGCATAATACTTTTCTGCGCCAGAAATTAACGCTGCGAGTCCTGTGCCTAGTGAGTCACCTGGCCCCAGTTCGGCGACGATCTTTGGTACCGAAGGGAGACCGCTTTGGTAGGCTAGAATCAGATGTCTTAACCAAACGGCGTAACAGTATCTAGCGCTGCATGTTCCTCCGGTGGTTTTATTGAATTGATATAGGTATTCAATACCAGGTATAGATTTTAAAATTCCCTTAAGAATATACTTGGACTTCATAAATAAAAGTTATTTGCAACGTTGCTGTTTAGTCACTTTACAGCCCAAACCGTCGAGGATGTATCATTTGTTTTTTAGGCAGAGCCAATGATTGTTCTAAGTATTTTATTAGGATGCCTTCGAGTCCCATAGAAATCACCCATGAATTTACTGTCCCGGTTCCAATAATGAAAGTTAAGAACATGGCTAAAATGGTAAGACCCATGCCAGATAGTTCTTTGAACATAGACCTTTTTTTTAAAAAGTATATCCAAGTGCTAACGAAAAATAGAATGTTCATAAATATTCCAACGGAGCCCTGCTCAATTAGTAGATGATAAACATAGCTTTCAAATCCTTGGAAGTCCTCGTCCCGAATTCTGTCTTCCGGATTTTTAGCCCAACCGAGATTTTCGTTGATGTAATAGATTCCATTTCCAAAAACGGGGCTTTTTAGGAACTCGTTATAAGATGCACTGAGCTGAGTTGAGCGCATGTCTAGGCTGCTGCCGACGATTGGATTTTCAGAGGTTTTGAATATCTCTATTGTGGCATCTATTTTTTCTCTTATCAAGGGCACATTAATAATACCGAGGCCCAATATTATTGTAGCAACAAAGAACGTGATTTTTCGGTTATGGCTCAAGGATGAAAGAATAAACACGAATAACCCAACGCATAAGGTAATTAAAGGTGTTCTAGAATTTGAGAGAATTATATTTAGAAATGTGATTGGAATAGAAACAATAGCTAGAGTTCTCAGTTCTTTTAGGAAATAGAAGCTATAGACTCCAATCATAAGCAGAATGCTACATAGGTAACCGTAATATATCGGATTTGACACAAATGAATTTATTCTAAATCTCTCAAAAAACATTGGCCCGTAGATGTCTGCAGTTGATAATGTTTTAAAAGATTTTGAAATAAAGTCGTCATACGGATTAGCTTTTGTAATGTAATTGTAAAATCCATATATCGACATAATTATTGATGCTATCAATAGGTATTTAACGAGCTTTTTCCATTTGATGCTTTCAAAGCTGAGGTAGCATAGAAATATAATGAGGAATGATTGCACAAAATCATCTATAATTCTGTAGATATTCACCGCCATCATATGACGCCTATCGAATATTCCAACGCATAACATGCCTAGAAATACAAAGGCCAAGGGCTTGGATAGGGGAAATTGCTTGAAATCTTTATATAGGTGTTTACGAGTGAGAATGACAGACAGTAGTAATGTAAAAATTAGAAATCGGTGAAATGATATGACAGTTGGGAATTCTAAGAGAATGATTCTTTCCTGAAAGAAAAAATGGCCAGTAAAGAACCAGATTAATTTATTTGTCCCGCGGCTTTTTAGAATTCCAATAAAAAATATAAAAGCTATCAGTATAAAGAAATATTTACCCATTGTTTTTTTTAAGATAAACGGGAATCTCCTTGACATCTATCACTTTAAAAAGCATTTGAGTTTCGGCGTCCATGCTTAACCACAGTCCCGATTTCAATATTATATTTTGAAGCTTCGAAATGTAATCTAAGGGCATCTCTAAAAACCGCGTTTTTTTTAGAATTTATCTTTCCACGGTTGTTTTTGATACGTTTTTGATTTGAGGAAATAGTTTTTCTTCTTTTTCCGGGGATGT
>JBEPVC010000016.1:0-13808 GCA_041691235.1 Chitinophagaceae bacterium | reverse complement strand
AGAAAAGATAATCTTGATGGGGCAGTGGCTTCATTTGATAACACTATAAAAAACAGTACGGAGGATATTACAAAACAAAAAGCTTATTACAATAAAGGCGTTACCTATCAAAAAGCAAAAAAGCTTCCTGAATGCATAACAGCGTACAAAAATGCACTTATGCTTAATCCGCAGGATGAAGATGCACGCCAAAATCTGGAGCGTGCTTTAATAGAGCAAAAACAACAGGAGCAACAAAATAAAAAGGATCAACCTAAAGACGACAAGAAGAAAAAAAATCAACCGCAAAATCAAAAAGATCAGCCAAAAAATAATGAGCCGAAACCTCAGCCTTCTAAGATTTCGAAGCAGGATGCAGAGGAGAAATTAAAATCGCTTCTTGAAAAAGAAAAGCAGCTTCAGGATAAACTTCATAAAATTAAAGGAGCGGCAGCAGGCGATAAGCCCGAAAAAGACTGGTAAAAACCTCGCTTACTTCTAACGCAAATTTATAAAGACATTTGACTTATTAATGAATTAACCAATTACGAAGATCCCGATCGTATTTTTGTAATTAATCATTGCCGAAAAATTATGGAACTATTTGCAGAATCTTTAACGGAATATAAAAGATTAGCAACACTGGAAGTTAAAGTCGGTGATTTGCTTTTAGGAAATTATCATCCCATTCGCATACAAACCATGACTACAACCGATACGATGGATACTAAGG
This sequence comes from Chitinophagaceae bacterium, assembly GCA_041691235.1. Lineage (GTDB taxonomy): Bacteria > Bacteroidota > Bacteroidia > Chitinophagales > Chitinophagaceae > Ginsengibacter. The sequence goes on along the minus strand of JBEPVC010000016.1, from coordinate 13,096 downwards.
CTACGGTTGAGCAAAGCATTCGTTGTATTGAGGCTGGTGCAGAGCTGGTACGTATTACAGCGCCGTCAAAAAATGAAGCAGAGAATTTACTGAACATAAAAAATGAATTGCGAAAAAGAGGGTATGCCACACCGTTAGTAGCTGACATTCACTTTACACCTAATGCTGCAGAAATCGCTGCACGCATTGTAGAAAAAGTTAGAGTAAACCCCGGCAATTATGTTGATAAGAAAAAATTTGAGCTTATAGAATATTCCGATGCCGATTATTCAGAAGAAATTGAAAGAATAAGAAACCGCTTTACTCCTCTTGTAAAAATCTGCAAGGAGTATGGCACAGCAATGCGCATAGGAACTAATCATGGCTCATTAAGCGACAGGATTATGAGCCGTTATGGCGATACGCCTATTGGCATGGTAGAAAGCGCTATGGAGTTTTTGCGGATTGCAGAAAGTGAAAATTATTTCAACATTGTTCTTAGCATGAAAAGCAGCAATCCAAAAGTGATGGTGCAAGCCTACAGGTTACTTATCGAAAATATGCATGCAGAGTTAGGGCATTGCTATCCGTTACATCTGGGTGTTACTGAAGCCGGCGATGGTGAAGACGGCAGAATTAAATCTGCAATTGGAATCGGAACTTTATTGGAAGACGGAATTGGCGATACCATTCGCGTTTCATTAACCGAAGATCCTGAATTTGAAATTCCTGTTTGTAAGGATATTGTAAAACGATACACTCCTGGTTCTTCTAAAAAAACTTACAATATTCCGCCAATAAAAAATGCGTTCGAATTAAAAGGATTCATAACAGGAACACCTGTACGCAGTTCATTTGAAATTCAAAATATAGGCGGAAAACATGTGCCTGTTGTAATAGCGGATTTTAGCAAACAAGATAAAATAACGACTGATCTGCTGGAAGAAATTGGTTACAAATATGACCCTGTTACTGATAAATGGAATATCATTGATATGGCAGCAGATTATATTTTTTGCGCAGATAATAATATTGATTTTGCGTTGCCCGGAACTTTAAAAGTTATTAATTACTATAACGGATGGTTGAAGTCGCCTGATAAAGAAAAATGTTTTCCGATTTTTGATGAGCAAAAATATCTCGATGACAGCATCATAAAATCTAAAAAAATAAATTTTGTAATGCTGGATTGTTATTCTAAAAATTATCCGCCATTTAACAAAGGAAAATTATTGCAACAAATTAAGCACGATGCAACCGCAGTTATTTGCCTGAGCTCATCCAATAAAAATGCAATGCAAAGCATACGTAGAATGTTTATGGAGCTGCAAGAAAATAATATCATAAATCCGGCAATAATCATTTGCGATAGTAATGATAACACAATGGACGAAAGCCTTATCCATTATGCAACTGAAACAGGTGCTTTATTAATAGATGGTTTTGGAAATGGCATTTGCCTTGGTTATGATTATGGCGATAAAAATAAAATTGCTGATTATAAAATAATGAACTCAATTGCCTTTGGCATATTACAAGCAACACGTACAAGAATTTCAAAAACAGAATACATAAGTTGCCCGAGTTGCGGAAGAACTTTGTTTGATTTACAGGAAACAACCGCAAAAATAAGAGCAGTTACCAATCATTTAAAAGGCGTGAAAATTGCTATTATGGGATGTATAGTGAATGGCCCTGGTGAAATGGCGGATGCTGACTTCGGATATGTTGGAAGTGGTCCGGGCAAGATAACTTTATACAAAGGCAAAGAAGTTATTAAACGTTCAGTGCCTGAAAACATTGCTGTTGAAGAACTTATTAACCTTTTAAAAGAAAGTGATGCATGGATTGATGCCCCGGCACTTTCCGGGTATCTTCAATGAAGAAAAAAATTTCAATAATTTATTCCTTTGAATTTTTAAAATCTATAAAGCATAAAATTTGAAGACAGATTTTTTAGTTATAGGAAGTGGCATTGCAGGGTTAACTTATGCTCTTAAGGTTGCGCAGGACTGCCCGGATAAAATAATTACAATACTTACAAAAACAGTTAGCGATGAAACCAATACAAAGTATGCACAAGGCGGTGTTGCCGGTGTTACTGATTTCGATAATGATAGCTTTGAAAAACATATTGAAGATACATTAGTAGCGGGTGATGGATTATGCGATCCTAAAATTGTTGAAATCGTTGTTAAGGAAGGCGTTGAGAGAATAAAAGAAATTATAGATTGGGGCGCACATTTTGACAAAGAGCGCTCCGGCGAATATGCTTTAGGCAAAGAAGGCGGGCACAGTGAATTTAGAATTCTTCATCATAAAGATGTAACGGGTAAAGAAATAGAAAACACGCTTCTTACTGCCATAAAAAGCAAGCCAAATATTAAGCTGGTAAGTCATTGTTTCGTTGTTGATATTATAACCCAGCACCATCTTGGTTATTTGGTAACGAAGTCTACACCGGATATTGAATGTTTCGGAGTATACGTTCTAAATATGCAATCAAATCAAATTGAAAAAATACTTTCAAAAATTACTTTGCTCGCAACCGGCGGAAACGGCCAGGTTTACCGCACTACAACAAATCCATCAATTGCCACCGGCGATGGAATAGCAATGATGTATCGGGCAAAGGGCAGAATAGAAAATATGGAGTTCATACAATTCCATCCTACAGCCTTATACGAAGCTGGTATAAGCGGGCAGGCATTTCTAATTACAGAAGCAGCGCGGGGTGACGGTGCTATTCTTAGAAACAGCAAGGGTGAAGCCTTTATGGAGAAATATGACGAAAGAAAAGAACTCGCTCCCCGTGATGTAGTTGCCCGTGCCATTGACAATGAAATGAAAATTAATGGCACTGAAAATGTTTACCTGGATTGTACAAAAATGGACATGGAAAAATTTCTTCACCACTTTCCAAATATTACAGAGAAATGCAAATCAATTGGAATAGATGTATCGAAACAATTTATTCCGGTTGCCCCCGCAGCACATTATAGTTGCGGAGGAATAAAAACAGATGAATGGGGAAGAACATCTCTTAAAAATTTATATGCCTGCGGCGAATGTGCCAGCACCGGCTTGCATGGTGCAAACCGGCTTGCAAGCAATTCTCTTTTAGAAGCTATGGTTTTTGCACACAGATGTTATCTTAATGCAATTGAAAAAATAAACCAACTCGAGTTCAATGAAACTATCCCCGACTGGAACGCAAAAGGAACTATTGCTCCTAAAGAAATGATTTTGATAACGCAAAGTCTCAAAGAACTACAATTACTAATGACAGATTATGTTGGTATTGTAAGAACAAACGTAAGGCTGGAGCGCGCATTGAAGAGACTTGATTTGCTTCACGAAGAAACCGAGCAATTTTATCAAACCACTTATATTTCGCCGCAGCTTTGTGAATTGAGAAATCTTATAACGGTTGGGTATTTAATTGTAAAAGAAGCCCAGTTACGGCATGAAAGTCGTGGTCTCCACTATAACACAGATTATCCTTTAAAAGATGAACTCGTTCAGAATATAATTTTATAATGAACAAAGCCAGATAAGGTTCTTTTAGTTCAGCACGCTCGCATCCTTTTCAATTTCAATATTTTTTTGCTCTTTGATTTTTCTCCAGCCGCCCACAACATTGCGAAGGCTCTGATAACCTTGCCTTTTTAAAAGCGAAGCGGCAATGACACTTCTGTAACCGCCACCACAATGAATATAAATATTTTCATTTTCTTCCAGTTGTGCAATTTGCGCCGGGTCGATCATAGCACCAAGAGGAAGATTAAGTGCATTTTTTACATGGCCTTCGGTAAATTCATTTTCCTTACGCACATCCAAAACTTTTAAATTGGGATCATGTGGAATATCAATAGCCAGTTCCTCTGGTTCCACTTCAACAATTATATCAATTGGTTCGCCGGCCTTTTTCCACGAATTAAAACCGCCCGACAAATAACCTTCTACATTTTCAAAGCCTACACGAGCAAGCCGTACAATTGTTTCTTCTTCCTTGCCAGGGTCGGTTATTAAAATAATTCGCTGGTCAAAGGGAAGCAGGCTCCCGGCCCATTCCGCAAACCTGCCCTCAAGCCCAATGAAAATGGAGCCAGGAATAAATCCATTAACAAACTCCACTGCCTTACGGGTATCGAGTATCACTATTTCTTTACCTGATATCTTCTTAAGTTGCTCAACACTTAATGGCGTAAGTCCTTTATTTTTAATTTCATCCAGGCTGTCATAACCTTCTTTATTAATCCTCGCATTTATTGAGAAATAGGGAGGGGCAGCATCTAAATCCATTGTTACAGCTTTAATAAATTCTTCCCGCGTTTGCGGTTGCAACGCATAATTCGTCTTCTTTTGTTCTCCAATAGTGCTGTATGTTTCAGGACCAAGATTTTTGCCGCAACTTGTACCTGGCCCATGCGCCGGGTAAACAATTACATCATCAGGAAGGGCAACTATTTTGTTTTGTATAGTATCATACATAATAGAAGCGAGTTCTTCGCTGGTCATGTCGCCGCTGCTGAGGTCGGGACGGCCAACGTCTCCAACAAATAATGTGTCGCCCGTAAATATGCAATACGGTTTATTATTTTCATCTTTTAAAAGATAACAAGTTGATTCAACAGTGTGCCCTGGTGTATGGATTACTTCGAGTGTTACATCTCCAATTTTGAAAATCTCTTTATCCTTTGCAAGATGAATAGGAAAATTAGCCTCGGTATTTGGGCCATATACAATTGGAGCACCCGTCTTTTGTTGCAAATCCAGGTGGCCGCTTATAAAATCCGCATGAAAGTGAGTTTCGAAAATATATTTAATTGAAGCGCTGTGCTCTTTTGCAAGGTTTAAATATTCCTCGGTATCTCTTAGTGGATCTATTATTATCGCTTCTCCTTTACTTTCTACAAAATATGCAGCTTCACTTAAACACCCTGTATAAATTTGTTGCACGTACATATAGTTATTTTATTAAATACTTTTTAATCAACATATTTTCGCGCTGTTTAAGCTTAAAAAAAATTGAAAGTATTATTTACAAAGATAAATGAAAAGAAAAAAAGAGAGAAATAGGTTTCAGAAACAATGTATGAAAAATCATCCGACAAGTTCCTTTACAAACTCATTTATTGCTTCAATCCTGGAAGAGTTAATTGTATAAAAAATAAATTTTCCATCACGTTCGGTAGAAACAATTCCTGCTTTTCGTAAAATGGCAAGATGCTGAGAAGCAACTGATTGCTCAAGACGTAATTTTACATAAAGCTCAGTAACAGTAAGCCTTTTATTTTCATAAATTGTTTTAATTACCTGCTGGCGCAATTTGTGATTAAGTGCCCGTAATACCAAAGCAGCTTTCTTAATGCTATGATAATTAACATTAAGAATACTGTCACTTTCCAAACCGGTTTCCTCGTTACTTGATTGAAGTGAGGACGAAGGAAGATTCATAAAATATACTTTTGAAAGTTTTTATTTTTATTATTCTCTATCTCAAAGGTACATATTGAAAATAGAACTTTTTATGGTGAACATAGTAAAAAATTAAAAAACGTCTTTTTTGGTTATTTAAAAAATAGTATGAAAATCTTTTATATATAACGGTTGCGCGTAGGGCATGTTTTTAAAATCACCTTTTTTATACTTTTTCCATGAAAATTCGGAAAGGGATTCCGACGATATATCCTGTGAAAGGAAATTAAAATTTGTGCGCCTGGTTATATTTTTAAACTTGTCACTGCCATTGCCTGAAAGGTAGATTTTTCGCGAAGTTGGAATATTTGCAAGGAAATTTTCTGAAAGAATAACGGCAGCAGGCGGCAGCACTTCCTGAATATTATAATCATAAACGGCCGCATAAACTTCCATTCTCCTTGCATCAATCATTGAGCAATAAAATGCATCGAGGTCTTTCACAACAGCAGCGGTGGAAAAAGCAATTACTTCAAGCGAGTTATAAGTTATAAGAGGGATCTTTAGTGCGTAGCACAATCCCGTTGCTGTAGCAAGTCCTATGCGTATGCCGGTATAAGAGCCCGGTCCTGAGGTAATTGATATAGCATCTAATTTCTTTATTGATACTTGTTGTTGTTCTAATAACCTGTTAATAGCCGTATGCAAAAAAGAGGCATGTTTTTTACCATCATTATTACTTAGCGTCCCAAGTATTTTCCTGTTCTCCGACAAATTAACAATTGCCGTATCTGTTGCTGTATGGATATTTAAAATAAAAGCCATTCGAACTATTAAGAAGAAAATTGAGAATATTTTTTTTCAAGCATGGGCGCAACTAAATAGCGTTTATCCGATACCGATAGTGCGGCTAAAAGATTTCGTATTTTTTGTAATCCTATCTTATTAACCCATTCAAAAGGCCCATAAGGATAATTGGTACCCAACTTCATCGCCAAATCAATTTCTTCTATAGTACTTACATTTTCTCCCAATGAAAAAAAGGCTTCATTGATTATCACGCTGATAACACGCGCCGCAATTAAGCCGGGCTCATCTTTAACAAAGACAACATCCCATCCAAAAAGTTTCAACACATTATGCGCCATGTTTATATTATTCGAGGCAACATCCCATACTTCTCTTTGTAAAAACCCGGGCCATGCATTTATCCTGGTGAAATTCAACGGCAATTTTTTTTGTTCCAAAGTTTCAATAACCGAATTTATAAAAACTGGTTTTTCTTTAATAATCTCCATTTGAACATCAACAACCTCCTCATTTAAAAATAAAAAAACATTTGAGTCTGCATGTGCTTTGAGTTCTGAAATATTATCAATGAATGTAAACGTTATCCCGGCGTTCGTTTTCTTTAACAGAATTTCCTGTTGTTGCCCTACATTTGCCACAACGGTAACCTTCATACTTTTTTTTACAAAAGTAGGTTTGTTAGTTGATGGAAAATTTTGGAAATTTAATAACATCTTTATCAAAGAATGAAAAAGCAAATTATTGAAACCTCAAATGCTCCGGCCCCGATTGGCCCATACAGCCAGGCAGTAAAAGCGGGGGGCATAATTTTTATTTCCGGGCAAATTGCCTTGCAACCCGGTACCACCAGCGTTATTACTTCAGATATAAGAACAGAAACGGAACAGGTAATGAATAACTTAAAAGCAATTTTACAAGAGGCTGGCCTTACCTTTGACAACGTAATAAAAACAACAGTTTTTTTGAGTGATATGGATTTGTTTGCTTCGGTTAACGAAGTATATGGAAAGTATTTTCAATCAGAGTTTCCGGCCAGGGAAACCGTTGCTGTAAGAACGCTTCCCAAAAATGCAAATGTTGAAATTAGCATGATAGCAACAGATAATTAAATTTAAAGAATTTGAAAAGGCAGGTAATTATTACATCCAAGGTTCATAATTATTTGATAGACGCCCTCCAGCAAAAAGGATATTCAATTCTTCATTCTGAAAAAATAACTTACGAAGAACTGGGTGCAATTATAAGCCAGGCGGAAGGAATAGTTGTAACCACCCGCCTTGCTATTGACAAAGCCCTTATTGATAAAGCCCGGAATCTTAATTGGATAGGAAGATTGGGCAGCGGTATGGAATTAATTGACGTAGACTATGCTACTTCAAAAGGCATTCGTTGCGTAAGCAGCCCGGAAGGAAACCGTAATGCTGTGGCTGAACATGCCCTTGGCTTGTTGCTAAATCTTACCAATAAAATAACTTCCAGCTTTGAAGAAATTAAGGATAAGAAATGGATAAGGGATGCCAACCGCGGTATAGAATTGAATGAAAAAACAATCGGGATAATTGGTTTTGGAAATACAGGTTCAGCCTTTGCTAAGTTACTTTCTTCATTTGGCGCTACTGTTATTGCTTATGATAAATACCATTTCGGGTTTGGCGGTGGATATATTAAGGAAGCAAATTTTGAACAAATATGCAGGTATGCGGATGTAATAAGCATGCACGTTCCGCTTACCGAAGAAACAGAACATATGGCCAATGAAAAATTTTTCAGCTCGCTTGAAAAATCTCCATTTTATATTTCAACCTGTAGGGGAAAAGTAACCAGCACCGCTGCACTATTAGCTGCTTTGAAAAACAAAAAAATAGCGGGCGCGGGATTAGATGTTTTAGAAAATGAAAATTTTGAATCTTACACGCGAGAAGAAAATCAGCGGTTAAATTCCTTATTGGTACAGCCGAATGTTATTTTAACTCCGCACATTGCAGGCTATAGTGTAGAAGCTTTTTATAAAATGGCTAAAATTTTGTTGAAAAAGCTTCAGCTCGAATAAGAATTCAAAATTTTTTTATATTTGTATTATACAACGTCTCAATATAAATGGGGCGTTGTATTTTTTTTCGTTTACCCTAATGAAATTATTAATTTAAAATTGTGGTTTATGAGCCAGATTAATTACGTAACAAAAGACACATTTGAGCAAATGAAAGCAGAGCTTCAGCATATGAAAGGTGTTGAAAGGCCGGCTGCGTCAAGAGCTATTGGAGAGGCGCGTGAAAAGGGTGATCTTAAAGAAAATGCTGAATATGATGCTGCCAAGGAAGCACAAGGTATACTTGAAGCCAAAATAAAACAATTGGAAACAATAATAGCTACAGCAAGAATAGTTGATGAAAACTCTATTGATACCAGTAAAGTTTCAATACTTACAAAAGTTACTCTTACTAACCTTGCAACAAAAAAACAGGTTACTTACCAGATTGTTTCTGAAAAAGAAGCTGACCTTAAACTGCAAAAAATTTCTGCCGCGTCTCCTATTGGAAAAGGATTGCTGGGAAAAAGTGTTGGAGAAACTGCTGAAATAAAAATACCTGCGGGAACGATAACATTTAAGATTGAAAATATCACCGCGTAACTAAAACGTCATTTTGTTTTGTAAGCAAAGGCAGAATAGTTTAAACAAATTTGTATGACTATTTTTTCAAAAATAATTAAAGGTGAGATTCCCGGTTACAAGATTGCAGAAGATGAAAAGTTTTTTGCATTTCTTGATATCAATCCTTTGGTTGAAGGCCATACATTGGTAATACCCAAAATTGAGGTTGACAAATTTTTTGATGTTCCTGATGATTATCTTAAGGAAATACTTCTATTTGCAAAGCCAATAGCAAAAGCTATTGAAAAATCTTTCAATTGTAACCGTTGCGGCATAAGCGTAGTTGGCATTGAGGTGCCGCATGCACATGTTCATTTAATTCCCATCAATAGTGCAGACGATTTAAATTTTACAAGAAAGAAACTTTCTCCATCGAAAGAACGAATGAAAGAAGTTCAGGAAAAAATTTTGAAAAATTTGTAAGTATTAAAGTATTCGACATTGATAAACGACTGAACTATCTTGCGAGATCTATTTTATTCTTTCCGGGTTTTTAACCAAAAATTCTTTCCATCCATTTATTTTTTTTGAACCATTTATCGTATGATTGTTACTTTGAAAGTGATGGCAAACTGCAACAGCTAATGCATCCGTGGCATCATAATATTTAGGATTTTCATCAAAGCTTAATATACGCTGCAACATTTTTAAAACCTGCAGCTTGTCAGCATTTCCATTTCCTGTAATGGATTGTTTTATTTTTCTCGGTGAATATTCAGTAACGGGAACGCCTGCCTGCATAGCTGCAGCAATTGCTACACCCTGCGCCCGTCCAAGCTTTAACATGCTCTGTACATTCTTTCCAAAAAACGGCGCTTCAATTGCGAGCTCATGTGGCGCGTGATATTTTACAAGCTCACAAACTTTTGCATGTATAATTTGCAGGCGTTCGTAAGAATCCTTTTTAGATGAAAGCTTAAGCACATCCATTATTATCAGCGAAACTCCTGCACCTGAAATTTCTATTACACCGAAACCCATTAATAACGTACCGGGGTCTATACCTAAAATGATTTTTGAATTTTTATGCAATTGAAGATTATTTTTGGCGCGCATAACACTCCTGCAGCTTATAAAGAATGAAACGCTTATATTGTACAAAGCTACATGATCCGTATTAGTAAAAATATCAAAATAATAGTCAAATATATTATTGCTCCATTGCTGGGCGCGTGGCTTTTTTATTCACTTTATAAACAAATAAACGAGCAGCCAAATCTTCACGAATCAATTGAACTTATAAAAAAATCACCCTTCGGCGAACAAGCGTGGAAATTCTGGATTGTAATTGCACTTGTTTTTGTTAACTGGGGATTTGAAGCAAAAAAATGGCAGGTGCTTTTAAAAACTATTCAGCCAATAAATTTTTTTACTGCTTATAAATCCGTACTCACGGGAGTTACATTATCTCTTAATATGCCTAACCGCATTGGTGAATATGGCGGACGAATATTGTATGTAAAAGAAGGCAGCAGAATTAAAGCAATTTCATTATCGATTGCGGGCAGTATAAGCCAACTTATTATAACTTTAGTATTAGGATGCTGTGGCCTGGTTTATCTCATTTATTTCCAGCAGCAAAATTCATCATCCGTTATGGGCCTTTCCGTTTTCTGGCTCAAGACATTATTATTTTTATCATCGGGTGCCGCTATTCTTTTGGTATTATTTTATTTTAGATTATCATGGCTTATAAAGCTTGTTGAAAAAATTCCCGCTGCTTCCAGGTACATTGAGTATATAAATGTGCTGGAGAGTTTTACTCCCAAATTATTGTTAAGGTTACTATCACTTTCGTTCTTTCGGTATCTTGTTTTCATCATTCAGTATATCTTACTATTGCAGGTTCTGCACGTGGAGATTTTATGGGTAACAGAGTTTTGGATCATAAGCATTCTTTTTCTCGTTCTGGCAATTGTACCATCATTTGCAATTGCAGACCTGGGGATACGGGGAAAATTCAGCACAGAACTTTTGAGCTTTTACAGCGCAAACACTGTAGGAATTATTGGAACTACTTTTGGAATATGGTTTATCAATTTATTTATTCCTGCATTGTTGGGAAGCCTTTTGATATTAGGTATTAAAATTTTTAAAGACAAATAATATAGTTTGAAAACAATAGCGACCATTTTAATTTTACTTCTTGCATTTTCAACAAAGGCAGGCGATGAATTTTGCGGGGTGCGTAATACTGCCTTCAATGCCGGCGAAACTATAACTATGAAAGTGTACTATACAACCCTTGGGATGTACGTAGGCGCCGGTGAAGCGGTGTTTACAACAAGCCTTGAAAAGTTCAATGGAAAAGTAGTATATCACTGCACAGGAACAGGAAGTTCTTATTCATTCTTTGATAACTTTTTTAAAGTTCGCGACAAATACGAAACGTATATTGATACTGCGACTATGCTTCCGGTAAAATTTGTAAGAAACGTAAACGAAGACGGGCATAAAATTTACAACAACGTAACTTTTAATCATAGCGCCGGCACTGCGGTAAGCACTAACGGTGTGTATAAAATTACTCCATGCATACAGGATGTTATAAGCGCCACATACTATGCACGCAATATAAATTTTAATAAATATAAACCGGGCGATAAAATTCCATTCGATATGTTTTTAGATGATGAGGTATATCATCTTTATCTGCGTTACGAAGGAAAAGAAACCGTTAAAACAAAATATGGAAAATTTCGCGCGATAAAATTTAAGCCGCTGCTGATTAAAGGAACCATTTTCCAGGGCGGCGAAAACATGAATGTATGGGTAAGCGACGATCAAAACCATCTACTGTTGCGCGCAGAAAGCCCTATTGCAGTAGGTTCTATAAAAGTAGACATGATGGGTTACCGAAATCTGCGCTACCCTCTTACATCGATGATCAATTTTAGATAAAAAAAATTTAGGAGAAATAATAATTTAGTTATTTCATTTTCTTTTCAGAAAATTTTATTGCTGCAAAAATAAAAATACAAACACCGATAAGAATATAAATAACCGATAACAGCATGTTTTCTTTGTGAGAAAGAGCTATACCATTGATTTCTTCCCTAATTAAAAAATAAATTATTACAGCCATACATATTACCAGTATAAGGCCTGCTATTCTTTTCATTAAAGTGATTTAAAGTATATCTGCAAGTTTGAAGGTTTCTTTACTGCGTACACCCCTATCAGTTAGTTGCAGGTTGCAACATTCAATTTCAGGATCATGCTCAAAGAAAAGTATGAAATCATTTTGTTGAGCCTCAGTAATAAATGATTTTTTTTCCTTTAAAGTTTCTAACGGCCGGGTATCATAAGCCATTATGTAGGGAACAGGAATGTGTGCAACAGAAGGCAAAAGATCAGCCATGTACACAATAGTTTTGTCCTTATATTGTATTTGCGGAAGCATCATTGATTCGGTGTGTCCGTTTACAAACCGAAGCTTAATATTCTTTTTGAATTCAATTCCATCTTTCGTTTCTATAAACTTTAATTTGCCGCTTTCGTGAACAGGCAAAATATTTTCTTTTAAAAAGCTTGCTTTCTCCCTGTCGTTTGGGTTAGTTGCCCAGTTCCAGTGATTTTCATTGCTCCAGTATGTTGCATTTTTAAAAGCAGGAACTAGTTTATCATTTACTCTTTCAATGCTTCCCCCACAATGATCAAAATGCAGATGTGTTAAAAAAACATCAGTAATATCATCTTTCACAAATCCATATTTTGCCAAAGACTTTTCAAGCGTGTCGTCGCCATTCAAATAATAATAACCGAAAAACTTTTCGTCCTGTTTATTTCCCATCCCGTTATCAATTAAAATCAATCTTCCCTCGTCTTCGATAAGCAGGCAGCGCATTGCCCAGTTGCACATATTATTTTCATCAGGAGGGTTAAGCTTCTTCCACATGCTCTTTGGCACTACGCCAAACATGGCGCCACCATCAAGCTTAAAGTATCCTGTATTTATTGAGAATAATTTCATTCTTAACTCATTTGGTCTATAGTCTCATAACCGCCAAGTTCCTTTTGTTTTTTCAAAGCAAAATATAAACTCACAAATCCAACGATGAAAAAACACATCACAACCAGCACTGAATTTTTCATACTACCGGTTATCTCTTCTATCAATCCAAAACTAAACATGCCGATAACAATGCCAATTTTTTCAGTAACATCATAAAAACTGAAAAAGGAAGTTGTATCTTTTGTAACAGGCATCAGCTTTGAATAAGTTGACCTGCT
>JBEPVC010000015.1:0-14195 GCA_041691235.1 Chitinophagaceae bacterium | reverse complement strand
CCAATTACGCCTTCGCCTTCAACTTCGCGATGATCGGCATTGCTATCAAAAATATACCAGTGCCTTCTTAATAATTGAACAGGAAATGTATTATTATTTTCAATAGTAATGCGGTAAGCAAACATGAATTCGTTTGTTACAGGGTTGCTGTATTCGGGCTGATAAAATGTTTCAACACTTATTGTAACGCCTTCTGAAATTTTTGAAATCATATTCCTTGCTTGATTATAAAGTTATCAAATGTCAGGATAATTCTCTAATGAAATTTTTAGCCACATACTTCTTAAAGCTATATTTTTTTTGTTTTTGCATAGCGGTTTTTAAGCAGCCACTGCAAAATTTTTTCTCTATTGTCTCCTTGTATTAGTATTTCATTATTCTTAACTGCACCACCTGTTCCACAGTAAGCTTTTAATTGCTTTCCCAATTGTTCCAGATCATTTTCTGCGCCAATAAATCCTTCGATTAATGTTACAACTTTTCCGCCGCGGTTTTTGGCATCAAGCTTTACCTTAAGTAGTTGTTCGTGCGGATGTAAAGTTTCCTCGTGTTCAATTTTTTCTTCTGGTGTAAAATTTGCATCCGTCGAAAAAACGATTCCTCCAGTATATAACTTTTTCTTCGCCATATTATTGTATTATTTCTGCCTTTAGACTAAGATCCAGGCTTTTTGCCTGGTGAATAATTGCGCCGCTTGAAATAAAATCTACACCGGTGGCAGCATACAATTCAATATTTTCATAATTGATTCCACCACTTGCTTCGGTTTCGTATTTGCCATCGATTATTTTTAATGCTTCTGTAATTTGCTGTGGCGTAAAATTGTCGAGCATTATTCTATTTACTTTACCGATGCTCATAACTTTTTTTACGTCTTCAATATTTCGTGTCTCTATTTCAATTTTTAATCCCGGTTTTTTTTTCTGAACATACTGCCATGCTTTTGTTATTGCATTTTCGATACCATCACAATAATCTATATGATTATCTTTTAGCATAATCATATCATACAATCCAAACCGGTGATTGTAGCCGCCACCAATTCGCACCGCTTCTTTTTCAAGGAGCCTGAAGTTTGGCGTTGTTTTGCGTGTATCAAGAAGTTTAGTATGATATCCTTTCAGCTTCCCGACATATTTATTAGTAAGAGTGGCAATACCGCTCATGCGTTGCATACAGTTTAGTACCAGGCGCTCGCAAGTAAGAATAGTATGAATTTGGGCATCCACTTCAAATGCAATTTCTCCAGGCTGAATTGGATCGCCGTCTTTTTTAAATTTTTTTATAATTGATGAAGTATCTGTGTAAGCAAATATTTTTTCAGCAACATCAATGCCTGCTAAAATTCCCGTGTCTTTTATTTTTAAGATTGCTTTTCCACTTGCATCCGGATTGATACACGAAAGAGTAGAATGATCACCATCTCCAGTGTCCTCTTCTAAAGCAGTTTCAATAAGATGATTTAAATTCTCTTCATAATTTTCAGAGTTGTTCATGCAAACAAAAATATAACGTAAGTATGATAACTAACTTTTCGAAAAATAAAAAACCCTCAAGGCCGGTTTTAAAAAATTGCTAAGTGTAATTAAAGTGTTGGCAATTACTTTTCGAAGCGAATTTCCTGAATGAGTTCTTTGTCGCCTTTTTGCTTCATAAAAATTGTAGTGCGAAAAACACCACGAGCTGTTTTTAAATTACCAATGCAATATTCAGAACCCGCATTGTCACTCTTATGAAGAATCTCGAAATCTTTCACTTGGTTGGCTGTAAAAAAATCATTTATTAACAATTCAGCCTGCTTTTTATTGTATGAATTACTTTTTTCAGGAAGTGTGATTTCAACTGTATTATCAAAATATTTTGCAACTTCATTTGCACTACCCGATTTTATTGCCTTAATCACATCACTGATTGGAGGAAAAATGAAAGCCTGGGTTATTAAGAAAAAAAGTAAAAAGGGTAAAAATTTTTTCATTGCAGCATAGTTGGTTAACCTATTTGAGGAAAGCATGTTTACAAGAAGCAACAAGTTCTTATAAAATCATGTTATGAAGATAAACAATTTACAATTTGTTAGGATGAATAATTAGCTTTGAAAAATGGAAGCAAAAAAAGTGATTTTAATAATTATGGATGGCTGGGGGCTTGGTAAAAAGAAGGAAAGTGATGCAATTCAAAATGCAAATGTTCCCTTTGTAAGCTCTTTGTATAAAAAATATCCACACACCACATTAGTTACCTGCGGCGAGGCAGTAGGATTACCCGAAGGCCAAATGGGAAACAGCGAAGTAGGACATTTGAATCTTGGTGCTGGCCGCATTGTTTATCAGGAGTTGGAGAGAATAAATGTAGCTATTAAAAAAAGAGAGTTTCAAAAAAATCAGGTCCTTCTTAATAGTCTTAATTACGCAAAAGAAAATAATAAATCCCTGCATCTTATCGGGCTTGTAAGCGATGGCGGTGTTCATTCGCATATTAATCATTTGAAAGCCATTACGTCGCTTTGTAAAGAAAAAAATATAGAAAACGTATACATACATGCGTTTACAGATGGCCGTGATACTGATCCCAAAAGTGGAATTCGTTTTTTAAACGATCTGCAGGATTATCTAAAAAAAACCACCGGCAAAATAGCGACTATTACCGGCCGTTACTACGCGATGGATCGCGACAAGAGATGGGAAAGAGTAAAAATTGCTTATGATGCTATTGTGAAAAGAATCGGGAACGTTACTAATGATATTTTTTCAGCAGTTACAACTTCTTATGAAAAAAATATTACCGATGAATTTTTACTACCAATCATAAACGCAGATATACCTACTTCAGGTATTAAGGATGGAGATGCAGTTATCTGCTTTAATTTTCGCACAGACAGGTGCAGGGAGATTACTGAAGTACTTACCCAAACGGCTTTTCCTGAGTACCAGATGAAACCGGTGCGGCTTAATTATACCACGATGACGATGTACAATCACGCATTCAAAAATATACATGTTATTTTTGAAAAGGATGATTTGGTAAATACTTTGGGAGATATTTTATCTCAACAAGGCAAGCCGCAAATACGCATAGCAGAGACTGAAAAATATCCTCATGTTACATTTTTTTTCAGTGGAGGGAGAGAGGTTCCGTTTGAAGGAGAAAAAAGAATAATGATTCCATCGCCTAAAGTTGCCACATATGATCTTCAACCGGAAATGAGCGCTTACGGAGTAACAGATGCATTGATTCCTGAAATAAAAAATAAAACAGCCGATTTTATTTGTCTTAATTATGCAAATACAGATATGGTAGGCCATACAGGAGTTTGGAATGCTGTAATAAAAGCTGCAGAAACTGTAGATAAGTGCGTCGAAAAAATTGTGACTGCAGGGCTTGAAAATGGTTACACAATCTTTTTAACGGCAGATCATGGTAATGCCGATTATATGATTAACGAAGATGGAACACCCAATACTGCACATACACTAAATCTTGTTCCTTTTTTTATAATTGATAAAGATTGGAATGGCGAAATAAAAAATGGGAAACTGGCTGATCTTGCGCCAACTATTTTGAAAATGATGCAGCTACCAATTCCGGCACAAATGACAGGGAATCTTCTGATAAAATAGTAGTTAGAAAAATCTTAAAATTAGTAATAGCAAATTGGTGTGTTGCTTCAAGAAAACAAATTGAGACAAATTATCCGCCCGACAGCCTTAAAAGTATAAAGCCTGTAACATCAGGTAATATTTCGGGTTTAAATTATCACGCTCCGGAAAAATCATTTGCAGGTTTACTCACCATGAGGTACCTATTTTTCAATCACATGCAGCATTTGTCGTTAATATTTGTCATATCTTAGTAGGGTTAAACCACGCAAAATATGACAGAAGAATTTATGATTCAAGGTTGTCTTGATAACATAGCTTCTGCACAGGAGGCATTATATAATCGTTTTAGCCCTAGAATGTTGGGTGTCTGCTATCGCTTTGCCCGCAATAGAGAAGATGCCGAGGATATGATGCAGGAAGGATTTATCAAAGTATTTACGCAGATTCACCAGTTTCGGGGACAGGGGGCGTTGGAAGGGTGGGTAAGAAAAATTATCGTGCACACCTGCATAAATATTTTAAAGAAGAATAAAAAATTTACTGATAGTGTAGATCTTTTTCATGCGGGAAGTATGCATTTGAACGAGGATAATATTCCGTCCATATTGCAGGCAAAGCAGGTGGTGGAGTGCATAAGATTATTACCGATAGGGTATCGAACGGTGTTGAACTTATATGCAATTGAAGGTTTTTCGCACAAAGAAATCGCTTCTATTTTAGATATTGAGGAAAGCACCAGCAGGTCTCAATACACGAGGGCTAAGTCAATGCTTGAAGATATTCTTCTAAAAAAGAAAATACTTCAGCAGCCACGGGAAAGAGTAAGGATGGCGTCAGGGACCAGTTAATTTACAAATTGCTATGAAAATAAATTTACCCTATTACCAATAACTGAAATTATGTGAGCAATGGAACGAAGATTTTTTATGAATGATTTTGAACAATCTTTGAAAGAGCAGGCAGATCAATTTCAAATGATTCCATCTAAAAAAGTGTGGCACGGCATTTACAATGATCTGCATCCGGGCAGAAAATGGCCATCCATTGCGATGTCACTCTCCTTAATATTTACACTTGTTGTTATTGGGCATATGCATGTTCACAATCAGGACAACTTGGTGGCGAATACAAAAAATGTGGATGAGATAGTTGTAAAATCAGAAAATTCAAATCAAGTTCTGATTAAAAAGAACAATCCAATTGCAGAATTAACTAATCATCGGGAAAAAAGCACACCCAATTCGCCCAGTGGTAAAGAATTAAATAATAGCAACCAGCAAATTGAATTGGCTGTAAGCGATCTTCATGATAATTTGTCAAATCAATCTTCTGTTCCCGCTAGCACTAATGACAATAATTTGAATTCATCTTTTGAAAAAAATTCCACATCAACCGATTCTGAAAATAAGAACGCCGATACAAAAAAAGTAACCCAAACTATTTATGATAAAGAATTGAGCGGTGTCGAGAATTATGAAAGCCTGTCGCATGTTATAAATGCCCCTGTTTTTGCGAATATAAATTTCGACAAACTAAATACTGATGAGTTGGTTGAAAAAGCTACAGATAAAAGCATTTTGATAAATGAACAATTTCCAAGAACGAAAAATATTGACAAAGCATCTGAAAACAACAGCGCTTCTGATGTTAAAGTAGCGTCGGCAAAGATTCAAAGAAAGAGGGATGAAAAAATAAACTGGGTTTATTATGCTGCTCCTATGGTTAATACAGTATCCTTCAGCGGAGAATTTTTAAAAGAAGTATCGAATACAAATTTTACTCCCGTACTACTTCGTGTTAATCAAAAAGAAAACAAAGTAATACACAATTCAGCCTTAGGCTTTGAGGCGGGTGCTCAAATGAATTATTTGCTATCTAAAAGATTAAAATTTAAAACCGGCGTTCATCTAACCTATTCCGGTTACAATATTATTTCAAACCAGGTGCACCCTACCGTTTCATCTCTTGTTTTAAAAGATCCGGCCACAGGAATGACTTACGAGAACAGTTATTTTACGCACTATGGCGATGGCACAGGTTTGGCGATCACTACACTTCATAATTATAGCTTGCAAGCATCTATACCTCTTGGACTGCAATATGCGTTTTATGACAACAGCAAACTACAATTTTCATTGGCTGCTGATATTGAGCCTTCGTTTTTGCTCAAGGGCAACAGCTTTATCCTTTCGTCAAACGGAAACAATTATGTAAACGATCCTTCTCTGTTACGCAAATGGAACTTTAATAGCAATTTCGGAACATTTGTTACGTTCAGCTCCCCTAAATTTCATTGGCAAATTGGACCTAATCTACGCTACCAGTGGCTCTCAACCTATCAAAAGAACTATACCGTAAAAGAACATTTAATTAATTATGGTATAAGAATCGGAATCAGCAAAAACAGGTAACAATAAAGCACTTTTTTTTTCGTTTTTATTTTTTAACTACCCTTTTCAAAAGTCGTTGCTCCGTACCCTGCAGCGGCTTTTTTTATTTGTAATTTTGCACATGCAAAATTTTTTTAAAGCCGCCTGGTTTTTATCGTTGTTTATTTTAAGTGCCTGCCACAACACTCACGAGAAGCAGGATCAGCCAATCAATATTGCAGAGGAAGCGCCACCATATTTTCCGGTTACAGATTTTCTTCTGGGGCAGTTGAATGAGATAGACAGTATGCCGGTCACTCCTCTAAAAATAACTATTGCCGGACTTAAGAATGATTCCTTATGGCTTAAAAAAAAGGATATAAGGGCTTTTGCTACCCCATTTCTTTCCCCGGTTATTGATTCGGAGTTTATACAAAAATTTTATGCAGGTGCATCTTTTATGGATCAAACTATTAATACCGTTACATTCTCGTACGATGCAAAATCCGCATTGCCGGATTCAATAAAATTGAATCACTGGGATGTATATATTGATCCACAGAAAAATACAGTTCAACGTATTTATCTGGTGAAGAATAATGTAAGCAAGGGAGTCAACGTAACAGAACAACTTACCTGGACGGTGAATAAATGGTGCAGTATAAGAATCATAACACAAGAAGACAATAAAGCGCCTGAAATAACTGAAGAAATAATGAAGTGGGATTTTGATTAACGAATCTCCCTTGTGACAAACAAGAAAGAATTTACATGACACCTGAAATTTTTCAAACCATAATAAAAACATTACCGGTTGAGCCTGGTATTTATAAATACTTTGATCAAAAAAATGAATTAATTTATGTGGGAAAAGCTAAAAGCATTCGTAAAAGAGTGAGTTCCTATTTTACAAAAACTTTTACAGGATATAAAACACATGAACTTGTTCGCCGTATTCACAAAATTGAATTTACTATTGTCGATAGCGAGCAGGATGCTTTTTTGCTTGAAAATTCATTGATAAAACAGTTTCAGCCAAGGTTCAACATTAATCTAAAAGATGATAAATCATATCCTTACCTGGTTATAAAAAATGAACCTTTCCCGAGAGTTTTCTTAACAAGGTCTAAAATAAATGATGGCTCTCAATATCTTGGCCCCTTTACATCTGTAGGAAGGGTAAGGGAATTACTTACGTTCACAAAACAAAATGTTCAACTGCGAACATGCAAACTGAATCTAACGGAGCAGAATATACGCAAACAAAAATTTAAAGTTTGCCTTGAGTATCATTTAGGTAATTGTAAAGGCCCATGTGAAGGTTTGCAAACTGGGGAAGATTATGCTGAGGGACTATCACGTCTTAAAAATCTTATGAAGGGAAATCTTAATCCTGTTATTAATCATTTTAAAAATGAAATGGAACAGCATGCCAGCGCCATGGAATTTGAAAAAGCCGAGCTGCTTCGAAAAAAAATAGATCACCTACAAAATTATAAGGCAAAATCTAAAGTTGTAAATGAACACATAGGTAGTGTGGATGTATTTTCAATTTTGAAAGAGGGAGATATTGCCTACGTTAATTATTTAATGGTAAGTGAAGGCACAATAATACTTACTAAAACAATCGTTCTGGAGCAAAAGCTTGATGAAACTCCGCAAGAGGTTTTGCTATTTGCTATTGCGCAATTGCGAAACACTTTTGTAAGCGAATCAAAAGAAATAATTGTTCCGTTTGAAATTGATTATCCGGCTGGTGATATAAACATTGTTGTTCCGAAAGCAGGTGACAAGAAAAAATTACTTGAACTATCAGAAAAGAATGTCAACTATTTCATTGACGAATTGAAACGGAAGAAAATGTTGCAGCTTGAAGGAAAATCTGAAAAAGAAAAACAGATCGTTATATTACAATTGCAAAGCGATCTGCATCTTCCCTCTTTGCCAAATCATATTGAATGCTTTGACAATTCTAATTTCCAGGGGAGTTATCCCGTGGCGGCTATGGTTTATTTTAGAAACGGCCTTCCTGATAAAAACGAGTACAGAAAATTTAATATAAAAACAGTTAATGGTATAAATGATTTTGCAAGCATGAAAGAAGTAGTAACCAGGAGATATAAAAGATTGCAAAAAGAAAATACATCACTTCCGCAGCTTATAATTATTGATGGAGGTAAAGGGCAATTAAACGCTGCCGTTGAGGGTATTAACGAAATAGGGTTGCAGGGAAAGACTACAATTATTGGCCTCGCAAAAAATGAGGAGGAAATTTTTTTTCCGGGCGATGGACAATCGATTAAATTACCCTGGAATAGTGAAAGCCTTAAACTCATAAGAAGAATCAGGGACGAAGTGCATCGCTTTGGAATAACCTTTCATCGTAATCAACGAAGCCGGGGAACTTTTGTAAATGAGCTGGAAATGATAAAAGGTATTGGAAAAAGTACAGCCGATATTCTTTTAAAAAAGTTTAAGTCGGTAAAAAAAATAAAAGAGCTTTCTAATGGAGAACTTGCAGCAATTGTGGGAAGTTCCAAAACTGATATTATTCTCAACTACTTTAAAGCTAAAGAAAATAGTGCAAGAGAAAATTGAATGGTTGTTATATAAATAAAAAAGGCCAGGATAGAAATCCAGCCTCGTTTAAAATCCAATATCCTATGAAAAACCATGATAAATATAGGGGATAAAAAGTAAATAATTACCGCGGTGTCAAGATATATTTACTAACAAAATTTCATTTTTAAACCAGGAGGGAGACATAAAAAAAGGAAGCTTAATGCTTCCCTTTTTTTCATAATTATTTTTACAAGCTTATTAGTAGCTCCATAAATTTTGTTCGTAGTTAAAGATTCTATCTTTAATATTTTCTCCTTCCAGTAATTGCAAAATCTTACTATCCTTCAAACCTTGTTGCTCAGATAAAAGTTGGTCAAAAGGATTGTCTAACGTACTCTTTATGATCCGACCATAAAACATACGGCTTTCAAAAAGCTCTTCCCAACTCATACGGGCTCCATAATTTTTACCATTGTACACTTCATACTTGGCAAATATCGGGCGCATGTCAGGGTAATAAACCCAGAAAAGCTCTGTCTCACCTAAATTAATACCAGCAGAGGTAATCACATTTTTAACCGGTGCAATACCTAGTATTCTCCAAAATAATCTCGAGCTTTCTTTATCAAAAATTACCTCTTCTTTTATTCGGAATTTATAAAACGAGTCCAGGTTTACTTCTGCAGTAACAGTTTTATAGGAAGTAACATTTCCAACTGAATCTGTAATTGGAACCTGTACAGCTCCACCAGAAATTTTATCTGCTACCTCAGATACTGTCATCGGTGTTGTAAATCTATCGTCTACAGGTGCGAACACTGTTACTCCTCCATTATCGGGGCCATCCTGGATTGCTTTAAAAAGTATAGAAATAAATCTTTGGTTGCCATTGTCTTCACTAGCTGAATACCGGAAAGGAAGATTCATCTTTTCTCTTGTATCAATTTCACGCCATACTTTTTCACGATAGACAGCATCGTCTTCACGCAGGTTTTCATAAGCAAGTGGTGTTCTATCTTTTACCAAATTTCTTTCAACAGCATCATCTGGGCGTAATGATTTTTTAACCACCTGTATAGGTAAACTGTCAATCTTCGGAGTTGGCGCAATTACAACTGCAGTATCTACTTTGGCACTCGGATTAATGTTGGCCTTTGTTTTGGAGTTAGTAGTACGTTTTGCTGTGGTGCGCTTTTTTACAGTACGGGTAGTGGTTTTTTTCTTTGTTTGCGCATCTGCAACATTGCTAATAAGTCCAAAGCACAATGCAAACATTAAGCATCTTATAATTAAATTTTTCATAGCCATTTATTTATTCTTTTCTTTAGTATAATATGAAACCTGGACCAGGTATTGTTCTTGTTGTTCCATCGGGTCCTTGAACTTTTACATTATCAAATGTTACAGACGTACCCGGAATACATTTAGCCAATTGTGCTGATAATCCCGCAAGGCTTCCACCAGAAATTGTTGCAGTTTGTACACTAGAGAAATTAGCTCCGGAAAAATAAACAGTTGCGCTAATAACACTAAACCTTGCATCGAATTCGAAATTCTCTAAATCTGCTCTACAAAACTGTTGATTTTTAAAAACTACTGATTGCATTCTTCCGCCACTACTTGGGCCAACTTTTAAAATTGGGTCCGGAACTCGCTTTACTCTGAAATCATAAGAACTATTTTTGCCATCTGCATTTATATTGATACTGGTCTTGCCGATATCTTTGACTCTTACAATGAATTTGCCCGGACCACCGCCAGCGGAGCTTAAGCTGCCTGAAGTTATTGAAACATGTGTTTTATCCCAACCAGTACCTGATGAAATAGTAACCGGATTATCTAATCCAATGTAAAATACATTCATTTTATCAAGCATTACTGCTGCGCCACCGGGTGTACCTACTGTGTATTTAATGGTTCTTGTTTCAGTTTTAGTAACATTATGTTCATCTTTATAAGTAACATTTATTGTCACATTATGTTCTCCTGCGCCACTCACGTTAGTAGTATAGGTCCCTTGCCCATCTGCTACATTTACGTTGCTGCCGTTAATTGATATACTTGGTGAAGCAGCGGAACTATAGGATCCCACACCTGCAGTAATACTTAATTGTTGCCCCGGCATTAAATAATTTGAATTTTGGCCAACTAATACAGCTGCCTGATCCATGTGTAAATCAACTTTACCTATTTGATTATCGCAATAAGTTACAATTTCATTTTCAGCATTCTTAATATTATTTTGAAACTTACTTAGTATTGTTAATGCAGCGATAGTTGGAGTCATGTGAAAAAATGACTGCGTGAAATCTTTTTTCTTCCCATCCTGCGAAGGGGGTGGTACTGTATTGACGGGGAAAATTTTTTCAAATTCCGTTTTAATGGAAGGATTAATTGCGAGCATATCCGATTTGTATTTTTCCAAACGTTCTTCCAGTTTTTTCCCCTCTCCCTTAGTTTCAAATAATCTTGTGGAAGCATCAAGATTATCCATTCTATAATCTTCTACGCTATCTTTATTTACATCATCCCACCTCTTTTTAAGGTCAGCACCAATTTTTAATGCTTTTTTTAAACTGTCAATATAGTCAGTCATTTCAGCCGAATATTGCTTTGCCTTCATTGCATTAGGTGCCCATATCCTTGCTTTTTCCTGAGATTCAGGTTTGTTCATTTTTTCTTTAAGAGCGTCATATATTCTATCGTTTGAACTCGAAATATTTGCATTAGAAGTTTTAAGGCTTTCGTCTACAACCCTGAATGCGTTAATTACCTCAGCAGATACATTCAACGCCAGAATAGCAGTAAGTACCAGGTACATAACGTTGATCATCTTTTGCCGCGGTTCTTTAGGTAATCCCATGATATTTAGATTTACTGTGTTAGTTAGTTAATTTGTTTTTCATTTATTATCTGCCCTGCATTGCACTTAGCATATTACCATAAACCTGGTTAAGTCTACCAAGGTTATTTGCTAATACACCTATCTGCTCTTTCGCAGTTTGTGCATCACCTACAGTTGACAGCATAACTTCACTGGCTTCAGCCATTTTTCCGTAAAAGCTGTTCAATGATTTAAGATGATTGTTGCTTTCATTCAACTCCAGCTCATAAATAGTATTGAGTGAGCCAAGATTTTTTGTAAGAACCTGCACTTGCTCGTGAAATCCTTTAGCACTATCAGCCGCATTGTTGAAGCTGCTCATTGTGTTGGCAGAATTAGTATATGCATCTTTCATTAAACCCAATGCATTGGTCGCTTCTTTGGTTTTTGCTGAAAAATCACCCGTAGATTTTACCACATCACCCACTTCGCCAATTTGCGAAACAGTTGTTCCTAATTTTTGGAAGTTATCGCCAAGCCTTTTTAGGTTTACAGGAGTAATATCCGCTTCAAGCAACATTTTATCCATTGATTGCAAAGCAGGATTACCTACAGGTGTTTCTACCATATCAATATTTTCGTCATGCCTTTTTGGTTTAACCCATTCAATACAGGCATAGATAAGGAAGATGGCTGTTTCTGTCCACATTCCGAGGGTGAGCATTGTATCTGCATATGATTGGTGGGTTAATTTTGCCCAGGCTGCGAA
This sequence comes from Chitinophagaceae bacterium, assembly GCA_041691235.1. Classification (GTDB taxonomy): domain Bacteria; phylum Bacteroidota; class Bacteroidia; order Chitinophagales; family Chitinophagaceae; genus Ginsengibacter. The sequence continues at coordinate 2,072 of JBEPVC010000015.1, read as the reverse complement.
TATTACTACACCAGCGCCGGCACTTACAAATACATCTACTACGGTTAAAAAGTTTCTTTTTGGTTGAGCCATGATAGTTTAGATTTTGAGGGTTTTGTATTTTTTTTATTTTATTCTTCTCAGTTCAGACAAATAAAATGCCCATATTAATTATTATTAATACAGGCAGTAAAATGTTGAGCTAAAATTTTTTCTATTGGGTAATGTTTATTTTATCTTTTTTTGCCGGATACTGGTGGTAAATCAATCACACAACGAAATCCAATATAAGATTTAGATGTATCCTGGTATTCGTATGCTCTTGTACTTGTTTGTAAAAAATATCCAACGTCCTTCCAGCTTCCGCCGCGAATTACTTTACGTTTCATACGTGGAGGATCCTGATCCTTTGCATTCCAGCGAATATCAGGGTTCATATCGTGTTGAAAATTATAACCACCTTCGTAATATAAAGATGATGTCCATTCGGCAACGTTACCGGCCATGTTGTACAAGCCGAAATCGTTAGGCCAGTAAGCATCTGCACGCACTGTGTAAAAACCTCCATCTTCAGGATAATTACCGCGGCCTGGTTTAAAATTAGCTAAAAGACATCCTTTTCTATTTCTCAAATAAGGGCCTCCCCATGGATAGGGTGACTGAGATCTTCCGCCTCTAGCAGCATATTCCCATTGTGCTTCTGTCGGAAGACGAAATGGAGATTCTGTTGCACGGTTTTTATTAATTAAAAATGAATTTAAATAGTGAGTGCGCCATTCGCAAAATGCAGTTGCCTGTTTCCAGTTTACACCTACAACAGGATAGTTTCCGAATGCAGGATGACTGTAATATTGTTTTGCCATTGGCTCGTTATAAGAATAGGCGAAGTCCCTAACCCAACATAAAGTATCCGGATAAACAGGAATGTCATATCTCACGATAAACTTTCCTCTTGGAACATTTACATTTTCTCTTTTTGCAGCTTCTTTGAAATCGAAAACTTCAGAGTGATACATTATTTTAAGAGGATCAAGTTCTTTTTTACCAAAAATTCTATTATCGGGAGTAACAATCATAGCATCTATTTTTTCCATAGTTGCTTTATCATTCCATTTTATAGTCTCTACTTTTTTCCAATCAAGATATTCATTACCATCAGAGCCCTGTTTTACGTAGCCCATTAATTTACCAGCAATAGAATCTCTTACCCAATTTGTAAATTGACGATATTCATTGTTGGTAATTTCTGTAGCGTCCATCCAAAAGCCACTAATGGAAACTTGTTTGTTGCGGGCGGTAAAAGCGTAGTTTACGTCTTCATCGCTGGGGCCCATATGAAATGTTCCCGGCGGTATATAAACCATACCTGGAGGCTTTGGTAAACTATAACGGCTTGCAGGTGCTACACCGTGCACCTGGCCATCATTTTGAAGGCCTTTTGATTTACCGGATTTACCACAACCGGCTAAGGTAAAAAGGGCTAAAATAGCTAGTACGGCGAACGAAGTGCTCTTCATATTTTTAACGTTGAGGGTAAGGGCAAATGTAATAATAATTTTTATTTAAAAGCAACATTGGAGGTACCGTTTAATGTTTTTTAGACAAAATACGGTCGCCAATTATATTCAAACGGACAAATATTTTAATTATTGTAAAAAAGAGTCAAATTTTTGAATTCAGTTTCCAAAAAAATACGTGATTATGAAGGATTAAATGGAGAATAAAGCTACGATAAAACATAATATAAAGGATCTTTAAAAAAAAGTAATTTTCAAAAAACTGAGTTAAAGATATTTAATTTTTTTATTTTCTCTTCATTAACTTTAATATACCTAAAAATTTAAAAATTACACAATGAAAAAAGTCTACTTATTAAAACTGACGCCACTAAAACTTTGCAAACTTAGAATTAATATACTTTTGAGTTTACTTCTGATAATTTTCGTGTCTGATATTCGTGCCCAAGCTAACGATGTTGTAATTCCTTCGACTCAATTAAAACTGGTAAAGAAATTACCATTAAAAAGCGCAAATACACAAACGCCTACTGTAGTTTCGACTGATGCTCTCTACTCAAATGTGACCACATTTTC